>DOVJ01000164.1 GCA_003520145.1 Eubacterium sp. | reverse complement strand
TACATCCTGACAGCTTGCTAAGAAGGCATCATCCCGGCCAACCAAAAGTTCAACGCCCTCATAATCTATGACAAGCTCTAAGACATCTCCGTCATGATTCGGATGCACATAAGGGATAACCACCCCATAAGGTCCTGACTTAAGCTTACTGCAGAACACCTGCCAGTTGATAACAAGCTCCTTGATATCCTCAGGAACCGCAGCTATATTGACCTTCTTCTTCTCAAAAGAAGTCTCCGTCATAGACGGCGCTGATGTAGTACCACTCACAACGATTCCCTTCTCAAGCTTATCCTCTATGACAGCCACACGATTTAGGATTGAATCGTAGTCACGCTCCATCTGAGGCTTAATAAGCTTCAGGAAAGCGATCTCCGTCAGCACTCTCTTCGCATTATCAAAACGTATCTTGCTACTAAGATCCGAGAGAATCCTTATATACCTCTCAATAACCTCCATCTCAAAAAGAGAAGAAAGATCTCTTAGCCTCTTATAATTCTCAGCTGACATCCCCGTCAGCATATATGCATCAGCCGAAGCCTTGCTTATCATGAGATTTCTCAAGAACCATATATAATCCTTCACGAAGGTAGTAACCTCACGTCCCTTCATGAATATATCATCTATGATCCTTATGACCGCGATCGAATCACCGGCCTTGATAGCCTTAGTCAGTTCAAAGTAAACTTCATTGTCAACAGCGCCAAGAACATCGAGAACACTGTCATACGTAAGCTTCTTCCCAAGATGAAAAGCTATGCACTGATCAAGCATACTAAGACCATCTCTCATAGAGCCGTCCGCTACCCTCGCCACATAATCAAGAGCCTCTTTGGTCACTTCCTGCCCCTCTTTTTCCATGATATCCTTCATACGAAGACTGATCTCATCGGCTGTGATCCTCTTGAAGTCATACCTCTGACATCTCGACAGAATAGTGATCGGTATCGAATTCACCTCAGTAGTCGCAAGAATAAATACCACATACGAAGGCGGTTCCTCAAGTGTCTTCAAAAATGCATTGAAAGCCGAAGACGTTATCATATGAGCCTCATCGATTATGTAAACCTTATAGCGTCCCTGCGTCGGGCCATATCTCACATCTTCCCGCAACTGTCTGATATTCTCAACACCATTGTTGGAAGCAGCGTCCATCTCGACAACATCCATAGAACTGCCATCTAAGATACTCTTGCAGGACGCACACTCTCCACATGGACTTCCGTCAATCGGATGCTCACAGTTGATAGCCCTTGCAAATATCTTAGCAATAGTAGTCTTACCAGTACCTCTAGTCCCGCAAAAAAGATAAGCATGTCCTATACGATTATGCACTATTTGGTTTTTAAGTGTCGTAACTATATGGTCCTGTCCTTTGACATCATCAAATTCCCTGGGCCTGAACTTACGATACAATGCCATATAAGACATACAGTTCACCCTCTTCTTCCAAACTTAAGGCAGATCACAGAACGTAACCCACATAGTAGATTATAGCAAAAAAGGATGATTTTAGCAAGGAATATATATACAGATAAGAGTAAGAGAACTTTTATCACTCCCAAGAATTTTTGTTGACAAGCCTCAAAAAAAATAATATAATAATCATAACGCGCAGCCGGGGAGATAGCGGTGCCCTGTACCTGCAATCCGCTACAGCAGGGGTGATGGTTGGTCCCGGGTTTTTGACTGTGGAGCTGCCCAAGACAAGCGATGTTTGACGTTTTGGTCTTACGCAACGGAACTCTACGAACCATGTCAGGTCAGGAATGAAGCAGCATTAAGTAGAATCTTTCGTGTGCCGTGAGGGTGCCGAAGCTTAGTTGGCTACCTTGGTAACGTCTGTGGTCAGGATTCAAAACCAATCGCGCGTTTAATTTTTAATATATTCCGTTGAACTTACGATAGCGAAGAGGTGACACCCCCTTTGCTTTTTTAAATACATCCCCGAAGTAATTCGCACTGTCAAAGCCACACTCCATGGCTATATCAGTTATACTCTCGTCTGTCTGCAGAAGCTTTTCAATTGCCTTCTTCAGCCTTACATTCGTAAGATACTCCTTGAAGCCACAGCCTGTAGTTTTCTTGAACTTCTTCGAAAAGCTGCTTATACTCATATTATATCTGTGGGCAAGCTCTTCCAAGGTCAGATTGCTCTGATAGTTATTGTAGATATATTCAAGTATTTTTTCTGTTTCCTTAGAGATATCTTCTTTTTCCGTTTCCGGAATATGCCTTATAAGAGCAACCAGGAATTCCGTAAAATAACATCTTATCAGAACCTCTGAATACTCATCAGACTTTTCCTTCTCTATCAGGATTCTGTGAAGAAGATTGGACATATACTGAAGCTTAACGCCGCGCGCCTCATATATTCCTGGCTCAAGCTTATAGTCAGCCATAAGCATTTGTATATACGTTTCCGTCACATAGACGCTCACCCACTCGAGATCAGACATGCTCCCCTTGTGGATGGCATCCTTATCTATGACGATGATATCGCCCCTCTTCATGGTGCACATCTTCTCATCCACGATCATAGTACGTTCTCCGCTAAGCAAAAGCCCTATCTCATAGTACGGATGAAAGTGCATCACCTGAGGTCTGTCACTTGCCTTATGTTTTTTCTTCTCTATCAGAAAATCGCTTGTTCTGTCACTTCTGACCATAGGCTTAATCCTTCTTTTCTCTCTTAGTAAGAGTCTCTATAGTGTACAGGATATTCTTTATGTTTTCTTCACTAACCTCTCCTTGACCGAATCTTACAGCAAGGAGTTCATCAGTCACGATATCCATGCCTATATCGTAAGTGTTGCCAACCAAAGTGGCAAACTCAAGATATGACATATCATCTCTTCTCTCGATTCCACGCTTGTAAAGTTCTTTTTCAAGGTGAGCGTAGAGCTTATAATACCTCTTTTTGCTTACATCAGGGTTCTCTCTATCAAGAAGCTTCTTAATGCGCGCATGTATCACAAGCCAGATAGTCACGATAATAAGAATCACTGCTAAGATAACAAGTATTATGATTGTGAATACTCTTGAAGTAGTTGTGCTCTTTCCAGAGTTTTTTGGAGCTTCAGTTGAAGCCATGGTTGTCTTATTATCAGGATCAGCTTTCGAAGAAGCTTCTGTCGTCACTTCTTCAGTTGTTTCTTCTTCACTTTCAGTCTCTATAGCCTGCGTAGTAGTCTGAATCTGAGCCTGAGTAGTCGGCTCTGGAACATAATTGCTGTTAGTATAACCAGCACTTGTCGGAGTACACTCAAAAGGCATCCAGCCATATCCTGACACATATACTTCTGTCCAAGCATGAGCCTTATTGTCAGGTATATCTACTATCGAATACTCCATACCTTCATCGGTTGTATAGTAATCTCTCTTAAGATCTGGAGTTATGATATATCCTTCTACATATCTTGCAGGTATACCCTGACTCCTTAAGAAAAGAGTTACAAAGCTTGCATAGTGAACGCAGAAGCCAGACTTTGTATTGACCATGAAGTCATACAGAAGATCGTCTACATCAGCCTTTGACGGCTTAAAATTGATGTTATAGACATAACCAGAGGTATCTATATACTTCTTAAGTAAGTCCAATCTTTCCTCGAACGAATACATCTTATCATAAGATGAAAATCCCGATTTTTCAGCTATTTCATCAAATAACTCTTGATAACGCGCTGGAATTTCATTATAATTCTCTTCCACATAATCACTGTACAGATGCTCCTCCGTCTCAGGGGCCGGGTCTGCAAAGTAGCTAAACAGCACTCCTATATTATAAGGCGATGCAAGCTTATCATCATGAAAGCCAAAAATCGAAACGCCACGATTACGATACCGCTTCACCACAGGCACAGCATCCAAAGTAGCATCCTTATCCACATATACATAAGGCAACGTATAACTTCCATCATTCGGCACATAAGACATATGATTAGAAAGAACGAATTCCTTACCATCAAAACCCGCGCCATACGCAAGAACAAATTCATTCTTAGTATACTTAGTCTTCTCTACTATGAAATCCCCGACATGGACTACATCTTCCGGCAGATCAACAGCCTTCCCAATAGACATGATAGAATCATATGGAACCGTATCCGGTATCACATATTCATACACATAATCAAAATCAGGCAGATTTTCGTTATCCCACATATTGTCATGAAAACTTGATGATGTAGAACTTCTCAGATATACATATTCGCCACGCTGTATCGGCATAGTTACACGAAGGACAGTCTTACCTGTATACTTAGGACTGCCTGAAAGTCTGCCGTGAATAGAATTATTATCTTCACCGCCAAAGAACGTATATATATCTTCAAAAAAATCTGTCAGTCCCTTATCCATATCTTCCTTAAACTGGTCAAAGTAATAAGGTCTGAAGTATAATTGCGACACAACGATCGCCATCAAAAGCGAAAAAAGAAGCGAATACATGAGCATCGCCACGGAACTACCGAGCTTTGCACCACCTACATACACAAGACATGCAAATATATAGGCAATCGAGAATGATAACCCCACCAAAGACGGCTTAATATCGACAAATACTCCCACAAACGATATAAGTATGACAAGAACTATATTCAGAAATATACATCTGCGCTCATTAAGATATAGGGAGATGATAGCACTTAGTACCATCACGATCCACAAAGTTGCACAGAGCATCGCTGTATTCTCATCATGAGTAAATTCTATATGAGGTTCCTCAACAAGAAGCGAATAACTGTTCTTAGCAGCCTCTTTAACGAAACCTCTTATCATATATACCACGCCTTCAACTATGGCATCAAAAGCAAATATACTGTAAAGCAGCAGTATTCCGCTATATATTATCCACCCGATAACACGATTTTTCCCAATGCCCAAACCTATTACAGCTATAATAGACACGCAAGAAAGAAGCAATATCTCACTACTCTCAAGCGCATAATCCCCAAAATACTCCATCAGGGAACATATGCATCCATAACATCCGCAAAAAGCCATAATTGCAAGATATATGTATCTCAGTATTAAGTTTTCCCTTTTTTTTATTTCATATACACGTATATTTCCTGCCATCATCTTACCTGCTTAAGCCACACTTTATCATCATCCATGAGCTTAAGTTCATATATATTGCAGCCGTTCATATCTAAAGCTGCAAACTTTTGTTTTAAATCCGCAAAGTTATATCTGCCCACTTCGATAAAACGCGCCATAGAAGGCTCTATCTGAGAGAATTCTTCTACCTCTTCACGCATCACCTCACCATTTGCAGGATAACACAGAGTAACTTTCTTACCTTCCAAAACCTTATTATACAAAGCTGCCATAACACATTCGTAGACCCTGTCCATCTTATCGCGTTCCGAAACATTTACATCTACAAGAAGATAATCCCTCATACCCGTCATGGAGCCCATAACCCTCACATAAGGCTTATCATACTTGCTTGTGAGCTTCCAGTGTATGTGATTAATCTTATCGCCAGGCGCATATTCACGCACTTCAAGAACCTCATCACTCTCGTCGGTACTGCCAACTCTATCGTTATCCTCAGAACCCATGCCTTCAGTCTCTTCCTGATAATACACCTTATTCTCATCATACACAGGAAGGATCACACCCTTATAATATGCAGTATTCTTCTTATACTTCTTCTTAAAAAAGCCCAGATCGTCGAAACACTCCATCTTGCGGATACCGCTCTCCACCACTCCGACATGACTTGTATCCACATCAACTTCAATCTTGATCTGATCATTGCCGGCTATATCAAACTTCTGTTTTTTCCAGTCTATATACCTATAATCCGTTCCCTTATAGCCCACTTCGCAGTGAACGTTGCTAAGAGGAACTATGGTCTTGTTTTTTAAGAATATCATGACCATGCCCGGAACACCCTTATGCAGGTAAGAAGTCCCGGTTGTTATAACTGTCTCTACTTCGCCGCTAAGCACATAAACCCTGAAAAACAGGTAGTAGAGCACACCGACAATCGCAAATAAAAGCCAGGCAGGCCATATTCTCAAAAAAAGGATATTAAGCACTATGATCTCTATGATAAGGATCGCATATATTATTCTGGTTATTTTCATAGACATTTATCCTATATTTGGTACTTTAACAGCCGAAAGAATCTCATTCATTACAGTCATCAGCATCTCGTGCTCGTTCTTGGTCTTATCCTTGAGTATGAGTCTGTGTCCGGCAACATACGGGAATACTTCCTTAACATCGTTTGGAATCACGTAGTTTCTTCCCCGCATAAATGCATTGGCACGACTTAAGTTCATGAGATTCAGCGCACCTCTTGGGCTTAATCCAAGTCCGAGGTTCGCATTCTCACGACTTACCTTACCTATAGTTGCGATGTACTTAAGTATATCATCATGTACAAAGCATGTAGCAACTTCCTCTCTGATACTAAGAAGTGTCTGTATATCAGCTACCGCTTCAACAAGTTCATATCCCCTTGTATTGCCCATATTCTTAAGGATCATTACCTCATTGTCCACATCAGGATATCCTATACTGAGTCTTATGGCGAATCTGTCAAGCTGTGATTCCGGAAGCTTCGAGGTTCCTACAGAACCTACAGGATTCTGTGTGGCAATAACCACAAAAGGCATAGGAACTTCAAACCTCTGTGTATCAACAGTAACACAGTTTTCCTCCATGACCTCAAGTAAAGCTGACTGAGTCTTAGATGATGTTCTGTTTATCTCATCTGCAAGAAGAAGATTACACATACAGGCGCCAGGTCTGTATTCAAAAAAACCTGAAACCGAATTGTATATATTGTAACCTGTTATGTCAGAAGGCATAACATCCGGCGTAAACTGCACACGATTATAAGAAAGGTTCATAGCCTTCGATATAGCCATGGCAAGAGTCGTCTTGCCAACACCTGGTATATCATCGATAAGAATATGTCCACCGGCAAATATAGCCATCAAAACTTTCTCTATAACGGCATCCTTTCCGATTACCGCCTTAGAAACTTCTTCCTTGATCCTCATAGCAATATTGTAATTTTCACTCATCTTTTTACTCCTGTTTTTTAAATAACACTTGCTTTTTCCTCAATTATTGGTTATCATATTCTTAATAATTCAATACATGGAGGTAGTTATGAATATCGAAACTATTTATGCTGCTCATAAGTCCAGCATCAACAACAAGTTCGCCAACAAGTTTGCACCTTTTCTTTACTTTATACCTGCGATCCTTGCTCTTATCCCATATGCACAGTACATCGCATGGATAATTCCTATGTACCTCGCAGTTAAGGAAACAGATAGTGATCTTATAAAGTACAGCGGCGCACAGTCATCGCTTATATACTTCTTCGGCGCGATGGCAAGCCTTATAGTAACATTTTGCGGACAGCTTTTTGCTTATCCATCATCATGTGTTATAACTGCAGTTCTTAACTTCACGAAGAACCCTACTACAGCAGTCTTCTATATACTCATATATATAGTTTGTCTTGGTTTCGCAGCTATTCCTGCAAAGTACGCTAAGGACTACACTGTATGTAAGCTAACTCTTCTTAGAGGTTATTGCGAGAAACTTGCTTCTATCTAATTTTTTAATACCTACACACTAAAAAGGGGCTGTATGATTGCAGCTTCTTTTTTTCTCAGTCGGAGTCCATTCTCCGACTGAGTTCAAGTCTCGCGGTGCGAGACTTGAATCTATATTCGAGACGTTATCATCCCATAACACTCAGGTCTTCTATCTCTAAACAAACCCCAGCTGAGTCTTTGCTTATCTATAGCTTCAAGATCATATTCATAGCTTATGACCGTCTCTTCCTCACGACCAGCACTTACAACTATATCGCCTGTTTCGTCAGTCATGAACGATGACCCATAGAACTTAAGGCTTGATGATTGTCCACCATTTTCCTTATTCGGTGTGACCGTCTCTACGCCCACACGATTGGCAGCTATGACAGGCATGAGGTTGGCCGCTGCATGTCCCTGCATAACCCTTCTCCAGTGCGGCATACTGTCGACCTCAAGTATCGGTTCAGAACCGATCGCCGTAGGATACAGAAGAAGCTGTGCCCCAAGAAGAGCCATACTCCTTGCGCACTCTGGAAACCACTGATCCCAGCATATGCCCACACCTATCTTACCTTTGCTCGTATCCCACACCTTGAAGCCTGTATCCCCCGGTGTGAAGTAGAACTTCTCCTGATAATAGTGATCGTCAGGAATATGAGTCTTTCGATATATTCCAAGAATCTTACCGCTATCTACCATGACAACCGTATTGAAAGTATTGTAGCCTGCTCTTTCATATACACTGACAGGTATGACAACATTATATCGTCCACTTATCTCAAGAGCCATCAAAACAGCCTTATTATCTTTTATATCAACAGCAAGATCGTAGCTTTCATAACTCCTTTCCTGACAAAAATACCAGTTCTCAAAGAGTTCGGACGGAAGTATCACATCTGCCCCGTCCTCGCATGCTTTGATTATGTATTCCTTTGCTTTCTTAAGGTTTTCATTCACATCCTTACTCATAGCGTACTGCAAAGCACTTACCTTGACCATATCCTATCTATTCCTTTCTGCCGGCACCTGCATAGTTATGCAGTGTATATTGCCTCCGCCAAGAAGTATATCCCTCGCAGGTATACCTATAACTTCTCTATCAGGCATAACACCCCTTAGTATCTCAAGAGCTTTCTTGTCAGACTCTTCATTCTCTCCGCCAAATTGAGGGACAAGAGCTACAGAGTTAGCCATGTAGAAGTTGATATAAGAAGCTGCTAAGCGCTCCCCGACTTCTCTATTATCCTCGCCTTTTGCAAACACGTAGTTTTCCATATCCTCTTCGACAACAAGAACAGGTACTTCAGGTACAGGAAGTTCATGAACCTTAAGTCCTGCCGCCACAAGTTCTTCTTTAGCAAGCTTTGACATCTCATACTGAGGATCATTCTTATTCTCGCAAGATGCCAAAACAACCTCATTCAAACCTATAAAAGCACACATATTGTCGACATGTTCATTGGTCTCATCGTTATATATTCCTCTTGTGATCCACACGAACTCATCACCGCCAAGAGAACCAAGAAGATATTCTTCTATCTGCTTTTCACTAAGTGAAGGATTTCTTCCCTTACTAAGAAGACAGGCTCTTGTAGACAAAAGCTTTCCGCAACCATTCGTGTGTATAGAACCGCCTTCTAACACAAAGTCCGAATGTTTCTCCAGCTTATGTCCGACAAGTTCACAGAAACGCTCAGCCATCGCATCATCAGCTTCATAATCCTCATACAGACCATCGACCTCGCCGCCCCATGCGTTGAAAGCAAACTTGATTCCGCGCCTGTTTCCCTCTTCATCCACAACATATATTGGCGATACATCCCTTGCCCATGAATCAGATGTCTTAATTCGAAGAAGAATTAAGTTATCACAAGGCTTAACATACGCATATATATCATCTTCAGACATGTCAGGCTGAATTATGAGCCACACTTTCTCATGTTTAAGTAACTCACTTATGATCATAGCGAAGGCAATCCTCGCCCTGTGAGGATTCTTACCCCATGACCCTGGTCGAACCGGCCATATCATGATGGTTCCTTCATGTTCCTCATATTCGGCAGGCATCCTGAATCCATCTTTTCTCATGAAAGTCTCCCCTTAAAATCCTCATATCCAAAACGTTTTATAACATCTATACTCCCATCCTCATGAAGGACATCTATATCCGGAAGCGGTATTCCGTTAAATGTATTGTTCTTGACCATAGAATATATGGCCATATCCTCGAACACCAGCCTTTCTCCAATCCCTATCTCTCTATCAAAGCTGTATGTGCCTATGATATCTCCCGCAAGACATGTATTCGATGAAAGTATATATGTATACTTTCCGCCCTCGATACTATCCTTAAGAGGCGGTGTATAAGGCATCTCTAGAACATCAGGCATATGACATGCAGCAGATGCATCCAGTATAAGAACCTCCTTATCAGCTCTCACCTTATCCAGAACCTCACATACGAGATAACCCGCATTCAGCGCGATTGCTTCACCTGGTTCAAGTATTACCTCGACTTTATAGGTTTCTCTTATATACTTAATAAGTTCTATCAAAGCTTCTCTGTCATAATCAGCCCTTGTTATATGATGACCGCCACCGAGATTGAGCCAACGAACCTTCTTTAATTCTTCTGCAAAGTTTTCCTCAAATACCTTGAAAGTACTTATCAGATCATCACTGTTCTGCTCGCAGAGAGTATGCATATGAAGTCCCTCAAGACCTTCATAATCCGATATATCAAAGTCTTTTCTTCTTATTCCAAGGCGCGACGAAGCGGAGCATGGATCATATATCTCGTGCTCTGTCTGCGTGCTGTATTCTGGATTTATCCTAACACCCACAGATACGTTCTTAGCTATACACAAAGGGGCATATAACTGATATTGCGCCCTGGAATTGAATATAACATGATCGCATATCTCAGATATCTCATCCATATCCTCTGGCTTATAAGCAGGAGAATATACATGATTCTCTCCACCCATAAGTTTTCCAAGCTTAGCCTCGTAAAGCCCACTAGCTGTAGTTCCATCTATATACTTAGCTATCATAGGATAGAAGTAGTAGTTTGAAAAAGCCTTCTGAGCAAGGACTATATGAGCGCCAGAGCGCTCACGTACATCCTTTAATATCTCCAGATTACGCCTTAGTGCACTCTCGTCTATGACGTAAGCAGGAGTCTTTATATTATCAATATTCATAGTCCATCCTTAATCAACAAGAACTGGATTTTCCTTCACAACCCATGGAAGTCCGTATTCATTAAGCATATCCATATATGGATCCGGATCGAATTCATCTGTTGTGAAGACACCCTTCTTATCCCATATCTTATTAACAACCAGAGCCGTACCTATCATAGCTGGTACGCCTGTTGTATACGATATAGCCTGTGACTGTACTTCCTTGTAGCACTCCTGATGGTCGCAGACATTATATATATATATACTTCTGTCCTTTCCATCCTTCTTGCCCGTGAATATACAGCCGATATTAGTCTTGCCAACAGTACGCGGTCCAAGTGATGCAGGATCTGGCAAAAGAGCCTTCAAAAACTGAATCGGTACAATCTTGGTTCCTTCAAAGTCTATCGGAGTAGTCGAGAGCATACCGACATTCTCAAGACAGCGCATATGAGTTAAGTAACTCTGGCCAAATGTCATGAAGAATCTTATCCTCTTTACCTCAGGCATATTGCGTCCAAGAGCCTCTATCTCCTCGTGATGAAGAAGATACATATCCTTCATGCCAACGCCATCAAAATCATATTCTCTCTTGATTTCCATCGGCTTAGTCTCGATCCAGCGACCATTCTCCATGTAAGAACCGTTAGCAGATACCTCACGAAGATTGATCTCAGGATTGAAGTTAGTCGCAAAAGGATAGCCATGATCGCCACCGTTACAATCGAGAATATCGATAGTATCGATAGTATCGAAGTAGTGTTTCTTTGCATAAGCAGCAAATACACTCGTTACGCCCGGATCAAAGCCTGTTCCAAGAAGTCCTGTTATACCGGCCTCCTTGAACTTATCATAATAATCCCACTGATAAGAATAATCAAAGTAAGCAGTGAAGCCTTTTTCCTTGCAGCGCTTCTCATAAGCCGCACGCCACTTAGGATCATCAGTATCCTCAGGCTCATAATTAGCAGTATCTATATAATCAGTCTTAGTTGCAAGACATGCATCCATGATCGTAAGATCCTGATAAGGAAGTGCAACATTCAAAACAGCGTCCGGCTTATAATCGTTGATGAGCGCGATAAGAGCATTCACATCATCTGCATCCACCTTAACTGTTGTGATCTTCGTGTTAGTCTTCCCCTGAAGTCTCTCTTTGAGGGCGTCGCACTTAGAAAGCGTTCTACTCGCTATACAAAGTTCAGTAAATGTCTTGTCATTCTGACAGCATTTGCTTATAGCCACCTGTGCTACACCGCCGCAACCTATAACCAATAATCTTGCCATTCTTTTTAACCTCCAATTATCTCTTTACATGCTCTTCCTCTTCTTCGAGCATGTCCTCTACATACTTCGGAAGCATGAAAGCTCCCCTGTGAAGATTCGTAGTATAATACCATGTTTTTATATTTCTCTTATTCCAGCGTTCCTCATCGAAGTCCACTAAAGGGTGATACTTCTTCGATACAAAACCAAAGAGCCAGTAACCTGATGAGCATGTCGGTATATGGGCCTGATATACACGGCTCACAGGAAAACTCTGACTAGCCTTTCTATGCATAGCTCTGCACGACTCTTCATCCTCATCATAAAAAGGACTTCCGTGCTGATATACCATGATACCGTCTTCCTTAAGTGCCTTATATGAATTGCCATAGAATTCCTTCGTAAAAAGCCCTGCTGTATGACCAAGAGGATCAATCGCATCATTGATTATAAGATCATATTCATTGTGCTTACCTCTAAGAAACTTTAGTCCATTCTCGTAGAATATCGTAACTCTGGGGTCATCAAGACCGATTGCGTTGTCAGGGAAGAACTCCTTACAAACATCTACGAAGACCTTATCCGGCTCGACAACATCTATCTCTTCGATTTCATTGTAATAAGACAACTCTCTTGCAACGCCACCATCGCCACCACCGATAACAAGCACCTTTCTCACGTTCGGGTGAACCGCCATAGGCACATGTACTATCATCTCGTCATATGTAAATTCGTCTTTTTCCGAAAAAACTATGCTGCCGTCCGAACTTATGAATCTGCCGAATTCACCAGATTCAAAAACATCTATTCTCTGAAAAGGTGTCTGCTCACCAAAAAGCTGTCTTTCTATCTTTACAGATACTTTCACCTTATCGGTATGATAATCTGAAAACCAAAGTTCCATACAAAAACCTTTCTGTCAACTTATTCTATAATCCACTAATTTCCCTTGCTCATCATATATAAGCTTCAGGAAAAAATATCCATCTCCATCCATCAGTTTGCGAAGAAATATCCTGTCACCTTCCCACAATTCAAGATCCATGACCTGTGAGAAGGGCACAAAAGACAACTCGCCTTCATCACAATCTATCAATTCACCTTCATATTCATCGCAGGTAAACAGATGCATATATTCAACCACATCACCATATACAAAGGTTACAATTCCTCTAGGATCAAGCTTTCCTACCGTCAAACCGGTTTCCTCCTTAACCTCACGCACAGCGCACTCAACAGGACTCTCGCCCTCAAGAAAATGCCCTCCTACGCCAATATATTTCCCTTTGTTGATGTCTTTATCTTTTTTATTCCTATAGAGCATGAGGTAGGAATCCTCATGCCTTATATATACAAGCGTCGTAAGTTCCATATCAGCCGAACACCTTCTTACAAAGAGTCGCAAATTCTTTATATATACTCAATTCCCTGAACTCCTCAAGTCGGTTAAGAATCTCTTCGTAATACCACTTATGTTCATTCTTATCCTTCTGATTGAATCTCTCAAAAACCTTATCGCCTATTTTCTTATAATCGGCTGCAGTATCTCTAAGGTTAGAGACCTTATCACACATAGATATGATTTTCGCGTATACAGGCGCTTCACATAATTCCGCCAGGAATTCCTGCTTTCTTATCTTCCACGTATCACTCGCTGGAAGATTCTCACGCTTATCCTCAGTTTCACAGGCGACTAAAAAGCATATATTCTCGCCGAACTTCTCCATAATATCCTGTTTTGTAGTCTTCGTATCCTCTACAGTATCATGAAGTATAGCTGCCGCTATCGCTTCCATCTCCCTGCCGCCCAAGATTTTCTTATACTCTATGAGAGTATCCCATGTAAGACGCCCGACCTCAAGCGGATGCACTATATAAGGAATATCTGTCCCTTTCCTTACGTTACCGCCATGTGCATCACAGGCATATTCAACAGCATCCAGAAGAAGCTTATTATCCGATACCATATCATAAGATATATAATCCTTGATGACTCTCCTCGTCCTGGATTTTTTTACAGCATCCTGTATATACGACTTATAATCCATCCCAAATCTCCTCTTAGCGATGTACTAGTACATCGAGAACTGATGTACTAACCCCATATAAGCTTATGCCAGCAGTTCACTTCTTCAGAAGTCATGAAACCGTTAGAAGTTCCTATAAATCCGATCTTATATGAAGCAAAAAGCATAGCATTTTTAATTGAGATTGTCGAATCACCAGTCTGACTGTAGAAGTGAAGGAAACAAGCCAAAAGAGCATTACCCGCGCCAGATGTGTTAACCACCTCATTAGTCTTCACTATGTTATAGTGAATAGTAGTATCCTTAACCCTGTCATATATTATAAGACCTGCAGCACCCTGACCGAGTATGATGATCTCAGTCTCATATTCTTTCTCTATGGACTTGATGAACTCATAAGGATCCTCTGGAATAGTATCATCACTGAAGTAAAGGATATTCGCAGCCTTAAGGAAATCCTTGTTGTAAATCTCCTTATCTCTTAAGAAATTATGGATATTTACAACTATTCGTTTCTTAAGATTCTGAGCGATCTCAATAAAAGGTCTGCAGAAGTTTGCATTACTTAAGAGAACTATATCGCTGTCTGCAACTATCGGAGGCACCATGGACATGTCGAAGTTGACATCTCGAAGGTCCTTGATATCCTCATATATCTGCTCATGTCTCTCTTTATCAAAGAGAATGACCGACGTAGGTGTAGACTGCATAACAGGCATAACATACTGCGTAGATATCCCCACCTTATGGTTCAGTGGATTGAACATATTCGGATTAAGATCGATTCCGACCGCCGAAAAAAGTTCAACATCATCGCCAAGATGCTTAAGCGCAAGCGCAGCATTGTAAGCATCTCCGCCAACCGCTGTAAATATACTGTTCTTCTGGCTTCTAAGAGGCTCATATTCGAGCGGAATCTTATCCACCTTGACAATTGTCTCAATCTGAGTGATACCCGCAACAACGATCTTACTCATAAAGCCCTGCCTTTCTAGTCTTCAAGCTTCTCGATTCTTCTTATATGTCTTGCGTCACCTGAAAACTCTGTATGCAAAAATGTATCAACTATCTTAACAGCAAGTCCTGCACCCACAACTCTTCCTCCGAGCGCAAGTATATTGGCGTCGTTATGAAGTCTTGTGGCTTCAGCCATAAAGCAGTCTGTACAAAGAGCTGCTCTCGCGCCCTTAACCTTGTTGGCTGCTATAGATATACCTATACCGGTTCCACATATAACTATGCCCTTTTCACATTCGCCCGATACTACAGCCTTCGCAACCGCCTTGCCGTACTCCGGATAATCTACAGATTCTGTACTGTGGCATCCGAGGTCCTTATATTCCATATTCTTCGACTCAAGATACTTTATTATCTCTTTCTTAAGTTCATATCCGCCGTGATCACATGCTATCGCTATCATCTTCCTTTATTCCTTCCTTTTTACCATGTGTAAGATACTCTATTATCATATCAAGATAACCTTTTATCTCTTCATATACCGCCTTGTAGCCTTCCATCCCAAGACCATATGGTTCTTTTATATCAGGATCATCCACCTCTGCTCTGAGCGCAAATTCCTTGATGGTATACACGTTGATCGCATCCTGGAAGTTGTCATATATATGCTGTTTCTGCCGCTCATCCATAGTAAGCACAAGAGTAGTCGAAGAAAAGTCATTCACAGTAACCTTCCTGCTCTGACTCTCCTCATCAGCCACGATACCATCGCCAGAAAGGATCTCATATACCTTAGGATTGTAAGGCTCAGGATAAAGCACAACTATTCCTCTTGAATATATGACACATTCATCACCAAGATACTTTCTCATATACCATGCTGCCAATGGGCTAAGCGCTGTATTATCATTACATATGAACAGAATTCTTGAATACCTCATATATCACACTTCCACAACCCTATGTCCCGCAGCCTTAAGCATGCGGTTCATAAGCGCATATCCTATATCTCGCTCATCAAATGTTTCCGAATATATATACTTTGCTTTGGCTTCATCAAGCTTCCTTAGAAGATCGTAAAGCCTCTCTGAAGCCTTTACGGCATCTGAACCCATGTCATATACTCTGTCGCCATAACACTCATATGCGCACTTATGAGCACTCTTACATAAGACATAAGTATCCTCGCTGCACTTAAGCTTAATATATGACATAACATCTGTATCTTCCCCAGTAACAAGCACAAGTTCGCCCTTCGGGGCATAATGCTTATACTTCATACCAGGTGCCTTAGGTGCTTTAGTTGACGATGAATCCTGTATCGCAGCATCTATCTCACATAAGCCAAGCACATCGGCTATATCTTCCCTTGTTATATATCCAGGCCTTAATATAGTCGGCACATCAGTAGTCAGATCAACTATGGTAGACTCAAGACCTACAAGCGAATTGCCACCATCAAGGATCATATCAACCTTGCCTGCAAGATCATCATACACGTGAGACGCCTTAGTAGGACTCGGTCTTCCTGACGTATTCGCACTTGGTGCTGCTATATAAGTGCCACTTCCAGCAATCAGCTTTCTTGCAACTTCATTGTTCGGAAGTCTCACAGCTACAGTTTCAAGTCCTCCCGTAGTCGTATAAGGAACATCCGAAGCTTTCTGCAAAACCATAGTAAGTGGTCCAGGCCAGAACCTCTTAGCAAGCATAAGCGCACTCTCTGGCACCTTGGACGCAACCTTATATAGGTCTTCTGTCTTACTGATATGCACTATAAGAGGATTATCGCTTGGACGCCCCTTAGCCTCATATATCTTCTTGGCAGCAGATTCGTTATAAGCATCTGCTCCAAGACCATATACGGTCTCGGTAGGAAAAGCTACAAGACCACCTTTTTTAATAACATCACAGGCCCTGTCGATATTCTCATCAGACATCAGGTCTGCACTAATATACTCAGTTTGCATCATATGCCTTCCAAAGATCATCATATATCGCAGGATCCTCATAACCGAGTCTCCAGAATGCCACACCGCCTACGCCATAACTCTTTACAGCTTCAAGCTTCACACTGAGCGATCTGGCTTCCTCAAGCCAACACATATACGATGTCTTACCCTCTTCATAATATATATAATATTGACCTGTTTCCTCGTCAAATATCGCATCTGACTGATGCGCCTCAAGATATCCCGAAGCGTTAGATTCCTTCACAACCTTAGAATCTCTCTTAAGCTTTCCATCTTCGGTCGTCGCAGTCCATATGCGATAGTAGAATGGCAAAGCAGATATGATCTTTCCTGCCGGAACACCTTCCTTAACAGCATCATCAAGTCCCTTCTTCACAAAAGAGATAGATGATACAGAACCTGGCTCTTCACTTCCTGCATAATGCTCATCATACTGCATGATTACTACATAATCGAGAACTTCAGCAATCTGATACATAGAAATATTGCCATAAACAGAAGCAGAAAGTGTAAGCTTAGGACACGCTTTGGAAAGCTCTCTTAGAAACTGTATATAATCTTCCTTGCAGCCATTAACCTTCTCAAAGTCTATGTTATAACCGTCATATCCATAGGTAACAGCATCCGAAACAAGCTTATCTATGACTTTCTTTCTCTTCTTAGAGCTTCCGATCCAGTTCTTGTTATCTATATCCTTCTCAAAATCACTTATAAGAGGCCATACTTTATATCCTGCGTTCTTTAACTGATTGCATACAGACTTGTCAACAAGTGACTCAACCGTGCCCTCTTCATCCGATATGTAATACCAGGTCGGCGATATGGTATTCAAGCCTTTAGAAGCCGATACATAAGTCATAACATAATTATTCGCTTCCTTAACAGAAACAGAAGCAAATCCAAGCTTTACCTGAGAAGCAGCTGGCTCCTTCCACGCCTCGTAAGTATAGAACTTCTTTGCTTCACAAGCGCCGAGACTATCAGCCTTAACATATCCCGCAACACCCTTATATTCTATCTTCTTATGATCACCTTCACTACCGATACAGGTGACACGCTCACCCTTAGGTATGTCCATATAGTATTCAAGCGAAGAAGCAGCTGTATAAAGTCTAACCTTAGACTTAGCACTGCAGGCCTTATAAGCACTCTGCGCCTTATATCCATAAACCACATAACGAAGTGGCGAATCATACTTCTCAAGAACATAAGGATTGTTGTGACCGTTAAGCTTATCCAAAGCAACATAAAGCTTATCAGACACAGCAACATAATCCGCATCCTTCTTAAGATTCAGAACATCATCCTTATAGTACACTAAGACAGAATCACTGTCATTGTCATAATATGCATGACTTCCTAGTTCCTTCAGTATATCAAGCCTGATATAATCTCTGTCTCCTGATACATATATACCATCTGCCTCTATCCGGTCACCCATCACGCTCAAGGCGACAAAAGATTCAGCACTCTTATACAATTCCTCATACGATACCTTAACTTCCTTCGACTTAGCACCCTTACGTCCTGCAAAGTACTTATATGCAAAGAAGCCCGATACCGCTATCAAAGCCAATATAAAGAAAAATGCTATGACTCCTCCTAAGGATATGCCCGCATGCCTGTCTTTGACATCATCAGACACATCAAACTCGTCATCGAATTCTTCTATATCGCTATCATCATGTATTCCTCTTGACATCTTACTCTCCAAAAAAACAACCTACTTAAGATAAAGTTTACCATAAAAAGCCTTATATTTCAAGAGAAAGCCAAAGACTTGTTTTTACTCCTTAGATATGCTATCCTTGGACTAAAGACAGAAAAAAAAGAGGTGAAAACCATGATATACACAGTGACTCTCAATCCAGCTATAGATTATCATATGAATCTAGCAAGCGCTCTTGATCCTTCAGACATCAACATAAGCTCACACGAGTACCTGTCCATAGGAGGAAAGGGAATCAATGTATCCAAAGCCCTCAAGTTCCTTGGGAAAGATAGTATAGTCCTAGGATTCGCAGGTGGTTTCACAGGCGATATGCTAAAAGATGCCTTAAGAAAGCTTGATATCAAGGAAGAACTGACGCCTATTGAACAAGGGATGACCAGGATCAATGTTAAGATCTCATCGTCTATAACAAATGAGTGCCAACTCAATTCTCAAGGTCCTGCCATAACCAATTCGGAAGTAGAAGCATTTGCCGATAATCTTAGGCGAATTAAGAAGGGCGATATCCTTGCGCTGTGTGGAAGTATCCCAAAGAGTCTTTCTAAGACCTTCTACCGAACAATTATAGAGAAAACCAACAATCCCGATATAGATATAGTCGTCGACGCAACCGGCGATGCACTTATATCCACACTTGATTACAGGCCGTTCCTCATAAAGCCCAATATATATGAACTCGAGGAAGTAACAGGGAAGAGCCTTAATACCGAAGCTAAGAGAATAGAAGCCTGCCAAAGCCTCATAGAACAGGGTGCAAGATCAGTTCTTCTGTCGCTTGGTGAAGAAGGCGCCATCTACGTTACACCTGACACAGTCATAAAAAAAGAAGCACCGAAAGTAGATATCATATCCACCATCGGTGCCGGAGATTCTATGTTAGGAGGTTTCCTGTCTGCTTATACAGATCACAGATCCCCTGAGTCATGTCTTAATGAAGCTATCAAAACCGCGTCGCTTGCCATAAGCGGAAAGCTCTAATCATCTTCTCTTATGTGCTCAAGGCCTGCCTCGATTATCGTATACACATGTTCATCCGCAAGAGAATATATCATCTGTCTGCCTTCTCTTCTGCTTTTTACAAGCTTGTTAAGCTTGAGTATCTTAAGCTGATGAGATACGGCAGACTGATTCATATTCATCTTCTGCGTTATATCGAGCACACACATTTCGCCCTCAGTCAAAAGGAGCAACAACTTCAATCTTGTGCTATCACCAAATATCTTGAATACATCTCCAAGTCTAAATATCTCTTCTTCATCCATAATTCCACTACTCCTTAATCCTAAGCGCTCTTATAGCGTTAAGAACCGCTATAACCATAACTCCTACATCCGCAAATATCGCAAGCCACATGCCAGCAAGACCCAAAGCACCCAAGACAAGACATAGAAGCTTAATACCTATAGCAAAGATTATATTCTCATATACTATGCGCATGCTCTTCTTTGCGATAGCGATAGCAGTTACAAGTTTCAGAGGGTCATCATCCATAAGAACCACATCTGCAGCTTCTATGGCAGCATCCTGCCCAAGAACGCCCATAGCAGCGCCGCAATCCGCCCTTGTTAAAACAGGTGCATCATTGATTCCATCGCCTGCGAATATTAGCTTTCCACCAGTGTTTTCACCAAGAAGCTTTTCCACCATGCTTACCTTATCACCTGGAAGAAGTTCGCTATAGTACTGGTCCACTCCAAGTTTTCCTGCAACCACAGCCGCAACAGATTCCTTATCGCCAGTCAGCATAACAGTTCTTACACCCTTAGCCTTAAGCTTGTCCAAAGCTTCCTTTGAAGTCGGCTTAATGATATCCTGTATATGTATATGACCCGCATAACGCCCATCTACACTGACATGCACGATGGTTCCAGCGCTTTCACCGCCAAGGACACACTCACCCACAAGGCAGCCTTCATCGTTCATGAGTCGTTCATTACCACAAGCAACGCGCCTGCCATCAACCATACCGATAACGCCCTTGCCGCTTACTTCTCTCACATCCACGATACGAGCCTTATCCACATCCTTGCCATAAGCCCTTATGATACTTCTAGCAATCGGATGATTGCTGTACGACTCAACATAAGCGGTATATTCAAGCAGATTTTCTGCACTAAGCTCTCCCGGATGGATAACATCCACTTCGAATACACCTTTAGTCAGGGTTCCAGTCTTATCAAATACCGCTACATTTGTCTTAGAAAGGGTTTCTATGTAGTTAGCGCCCTTAACAAGGATACCCTTAGCGCTAGCACCGCCTATGCCCGCAAAAAAAGTAAGCGGTATGCTTATGACAAGCGCGCAAGGACAGCTTATAACTAAGAATGTAAATGCTCTGTATACCCATATGGCTACACAAGCATCACGACCTGTCGCCACATTGACAAGCGGCACACAGACAGCCAGCAAAAGTGCAGCTATGCAGACTATCGGCGTATAATACTTAGCAAACTTGCTTATAAACTTCTCTGATTTTGACTTGCGAAGCCCTGAGCTTTCCACGAGTTCTAGTATCTTAGAAGCGGTGGATTCACCGAATTCCTTAGTAGTCTGAACTCTTATAACAGCTCCGTCGTTAATAGAGCCGCTTATGACCTCGCTTCCAACAGTCGCTCTTACAGGTACACTCTCACCTGTAAGCGCAGACGTATTGACATATGTATCACCACTTATGACAACACCATCTATAGGAACCTTCTCACCAACAAGTATCTCGATAAC
>DOVJ01000230.1 GCA_003520145.1 Eubacterium sp. | reverse complement strand
GGTTAGAGCGCCGCCCTGTCACGGCGGAGGTCGTCGGTTCGAGTCCGATCTGGGTCGCACGGAATTCTTTTACGGATTCCGCTTTTATTTATCCCGGTTTTTTATTTTGGGATCTTAGCTCAGCTGGGAGAGCATCTGCCTTACAAGCAGAGGGTCACAGGTTCGAGCCCTGTAGGTCCCATTCATTGTATCCGGTTAATACGGTTCCTTGTTTGATCAGATCAGGCAGGGGGCTGCTTATGAGAAGGATATGATGTTTACTGCATCACTTCGTGATGGAGTCCGGTCACAAGGTTTCGTCAGCTTCACTGACACCTTATGACATATGCCGGCGTGGCGGAATTGGCAGACGCCCGGGACTTAAAATCCCGTGAGACTCACCTCTCGTACCGGTTCGACCCCGGTCGCCGGCATTATGTACGTTTAGCTCAGCTGGATAGAGCGTCTGACTACGGATCAGAAGGTCGGGAGTTCGAATCTTCTAACGTACACTAGAAACTAAGACCTAAGAGATTGGGTCTTAGTTTTTTTATTCTATAGAAAGGCAAGGTAAATCTGACAGATATAGATAGAGAGTATAGGTATAAAAAGAAGGAATTTGATTAGGATTTTAAAAAGTAGAATAAGGCTTTGGCTTTGTTGACAGGGAGGCTTCTGTAGTAATACAGGAGCTCTTTTTCGTCTTGGGTGAGGTCGTCGATTGTAGACGGACCGAAAAGATCTCCTGGATTTAATCCAAGAGGAGTAGATATTCGCATAAGTGTATCCAGAGATGGATTTCTGTCGCCACGTTCGATATCTCTCAGATGTGTCTGTGATATACCAGTGATCTGAGATAATCTGTAGATACTCATATTCATATTTAATCTGGCTTCCTTAAGCTTCTTGTGTATCTCCATGTCTTTGCTCCTTACATTATAATTATAGTATATTATCGTGCAAAATTTAATGAAATAATGCGTTGAAAATAGTGCTATATTGCGTTATAATATTATCAAAGGAGAATTTTTGATGTGAAAGGAGAGTTGCTTATGAATAAAAGACACCATATAATAGGAAAATGTTTTGCCTATTTGCTGATTATGGCTATGATTATAGGCACATTTTCGTGGTTTGCACCTGTGCATGTGAGTGCCGCTTCTTCGAAGGGTGAAATAGAAGGAAAGTATTATGAGAAAGCGGGAAGCAGCTTTAAAGTTCCTGGCTCTGGTGATGTAAGTACTAAGGATAATTCTAAGACTCTCGGAAAGCTCTATTTTAACGGTTCATACACTATGCAGAATGGTGATTATGTATTAGCTGATGATGAGAGCTTTACTTTGTCTTATACTATGGATCAGAAGTGGCTTCTTGCAAATACCGGCGCTTCAGAGTGGCATCTTACATCTAACGATGGCAAATCTGCTGCTGGTATATCTCTTGGCAGTAAAGTTGGTAAGGCTGCGATTATAGTTCAAAACTCTTCTAATGGAAGTAACTGGAAAACTGTTTTTAAAAAAGGCGATGTATTTGGTAAAGAAACTGAGACTCAGTTCTATGGCTCTCAGAACGATAATATCACCAATGGTGCATATTATAAGGTATATGTAGCATATGAATTCTGCAGAAAGACTGGTACGAAGAAGGAATTATTCAAGACCAAGGATGTATATGAGTCAAAGTATTGTCTTGAAGTATATGAGTTCTATGTAAGATATGCTGATTCAAGGTCATGGGAGAAGGGCAATAAGCGCCTTCTTGCTAGTGAACCTACAGCTAAGAAGCTTGATTCAGGCTTTTCAACCACTATTACCTTAGGTAAGAATGATCCACACTTTGGTTGGAATCTTGGTGGATTCTATGCAGGCGGTTATACTACCGTTAAGATGGATGGTGATACTCCTGTATTATTGAAAAATGTTGGTGATGAAATCTCGGTATGGTTTGAACTTGCAGATGGCTTGAATATCGATAAGCTTAATGGCAAATCAGGAGTTATCATCAATAGTCAGAGTAAAGCATCTGATAATTACTTCGGACTTAAGAATACCGACTTCGGAAAGGGAATGTTCATAATCAGAAAGACTGATGCTGACAATAAGAAGGAAGAACCTGTAAAGCATAGAGATTTTATTGCTTCTATGGTTTCTGTTAACAGTGATAAACCTATCTATACTTATGAAGAAGGTGATTATGAAGCTGTTCTTGATTATCAGATCAAACAGCCTGAAGGTAAGAACGTTCTTGGTAAAGAACAATATGGGTACTTTGATTATCAGATAAAGTTCGAGTTCAAGGTACGTAATGGTGATTGTAACGGTTTCCTCTTTGAAGTGGATTCTTCAGGAAACAGAAAAGGTGAAATCCTTAATAACGCACATGTTTCTGATGGATTCATGATAGATCTTGCAAAATCGAGATATCTCAATGTAGAGATTAAGAGAGATATATTGACCAAGAATGGCGATTTTTATTCAAGAGATACCAGAAGTAATCAGGTTTCTGAAAGTGGAAAGATATATAAGGAACCAGGCATATACACAATAACTGTCAAAAATGATTATGTAGAAAATCCGACAGTAAAGGTTGTGTATGTAGGAGATGATCCTCTTCTCAAAGCATTTGTCGATGCAGGTTATTCGGTAGAGAAGATGGTTGATACAAATCTTTCTAAGGTTGATGTTGACGAAATGGGTAGGCTTATAAGTGTCGAGACAAAGAAGGTAATAGAAGAAACTACTAAAGCACCTGAAGTTGTCGAGACGAAGCCAGATGAAAATGTCACTGAAGCAGAAAATAAAGCTGATGAGACTGTTAAGAAGAATCAGGCAACTAAGTCTACTAAGGATAAAAAGAGTACGAATATTGTGGGTAAAGTTATACTCGTGATTGTTGTCGTATTGGTAGTTGGAATAGGTTTGTTTACGTTCGCCGGCATTAAGTCAGCATCTAAGAAGGGAGCTGGTCATGATGGAGAAAATGATAAGAAAGAGTAGAAGGGGAGTCGCACTGGTACTTTGTTTTTCACTTCTTACAATTACTGCGTGTAAAAGAGAAGCAAAGAAAAGTGCGGTTGTAGAGTCTTCATCTGTTAATTCAGAGATTCAAACAGGTACCAATAGTGAAGATGCTGATTTGGAGGCTTTAAGTAATACGTTGTATGCTAAGAGGCTTGATAGTCTTACTGGTTTGGATGATCCAGAATTATTGAGGATGGTTGAAGATAATATATATAGTGAACTTGAAGCTCAGCTTGCTAGTGATGATTACATAATTGAAGATATCTCGGCTGTATATATTTCAAAGGAATACCTAGAGACACTTGAGTATAATTCAAGGTCTAATATATTTTTTGGACATACTTTGTCAGAACTTGACGAGATATTCCAAGGGACAAGGTATGTATTTTCGTTAGATGGTCATGGAAATACTATTGTTACAGAATATGTAGAATATGACGAAGAAGTAGATAAGACTTTTAATCAAATATTGAGGAATGTTGCAATAGGTACAGGCGTTATTCTTGTATGTGTAACAATATCAACTGTGACTGGAGGAGCTGCGTCAGCAATATTCCTTGCTTCAGCAAAAACAGCAACAAGTATGGCCTTTTCATCAGCCTTACTTGGAGGCGTATCAAAAGGCGTGATTACAGGAATACAAACTGGTGATTATGATCAAGCGATGAAAGCTGGAGCATTGGCTGCAAGCGAAGGTTTTATGTGGGGAGCAATAAGTGGCGCGGTAATCGGTGGTGCGTCAGAAGCGTATAAGATAAAAAATGCGGCAGGTATTGCTAAAAATAATGGGACGTATCAAACAAGACCTACTCCTCAACAATCTGAAACAGATGCTTTTAACTACTATAAAGCGGATCTTAAACAACCTTCGTATTTAAATGGCAAGGAAGTCCCTTATGGAACTCCAGGGTCAACAAGACCTGATCTTGTTAGGGACGTGCTTGGACATAAAGAGGCAATAGAGGTTAAGAATTATGATTTATCTAATCCTCAAAATATTAATAATGTAATAACAGAATTGAAACGTCAAACTGCTCAAAGAGCTAAAGATCTTCCGGAAGGTTTTAAACAGAGAATATGTCTTGATTGTCGTGGGCAAAGTCTTGATGAAGGTATAATAAAGATGGTTAAGAATAGGCTGAATGAAGAAATACCTAATATTCCTGTCGATTTTTTACCATAGATTAGGAGGTTGCAAATGAATATAATAACTGATGACAATAAAAAGATGGTTGACATTGGCGGGAGCGACATCTTATATGCTTTGTATTCGACTGCGTATATCAGAATTGAAGATAATAAAAAAGCGTGTGTTGAAAATGGTTTAAACTTTTTGGAAACGGGTTCATGTGCCAAAGGCTTATTAGAAACTGCAAAGCAAGTTAATCTGATAAGAGATATGTTGTCACAGGTATCCCCTGATAAGATGGTTTATGATAAGAATGATTTAAAAAAGAAAGCTCCGTGGGGAGATAATATTAGCCCGGTGATTACATCATGCGCGAATTATTTTACTACAGCCGATGGAAAAGATTTGTTTTCGGAATTGGTTGAGATTCTTGTATATGCTCATTATACTGGGAAATCTGTGAAATCTATTTGATATAATATAATTATGAATAAAGATATAACTGTATATGGAGATATTAGTATTGAAAGATTTCATCGATGAATTCAAACACTTAGAAAAGCTATGTAATGAGATATATGGAGATCATCATGGCGTTACCTTGTATATTAACAATATGGAAGAAAAATCATGGGTTTATACGAGGAAGATATGGCAATGGCAAAGCTGCTTAGAAAATCTAAAGAGAGTGCGACATATACGTAATAATCTTGTTCATGAGTCTGATTATAACATCGATTATGATGAGTCGGATATTCAGTTTATGAGGGATTTTTGTGAGAGTATCCTTAATCGTCAAGATCCACTTGCTTTGGTGTATGAGGAGGAACGCCGTAGGGAACGTGAATTAGCTGAGAAAAATGCTAACGAAAAAAGACTTATTCGTGAACGACAGGATGTTGAATTAACTAAGGTTATAACAACACAGCCTGCTACAACACAGCCTATGGTATCTCAGACTGTTGTTGATGGTAAGAAGAATGCTGTTTCGGGAAAAAACAATTATGTCAAATGGTTGCTTTTAGTTCTGATTATAATTATATTCATAGCCTTCCCTTCAATCATTACGAATATCATCATGCTTCTCAGTTTATAAAGTATTGTAAAAGTTTATGTGGGGGCTGTAAAAGCCCCCTCTTTCTAATTATTCTCTGTCCCCCCAAAAACTCCTATAAAAATCAGTACCTAAGAACCTAAAAAAATCTGTAATATTTAGCCATCTTGTATAAAAAACAGTATCTTACCGCCCTATAATATGTTATTATACTCTTAAGGTTTTATTATTCTACGAAAGGAGAAATCTTATGAGAAAAACAACATTCAGAAGAACTGTTGCTGCAGTTGCCGCTTCCGTCTTGACACTGACTTCAGTTCTTAGTGCGGTTGGTCCATTTTCTCATCCTGCGAAGGTTTTCGCAGCAGGTGGGGTGTTAAATGAGACTTTCGAGAGCGCGGATGGAGATGCGTATTACAACTTTGATGTTGCACAAGCTGGTTATGTAACAGCTGACAAGGCCGCAGTTGATACAGCTATTTTACACATCCCTGCTGGTCAGTACAGGATTAACGGCGATAAGCATGGTATTGAAGTATATGATACTACAACCATGACACTTGATGTTGCAGGCGCTACAAGAATTACTCTTGGCGCATGCCAGTATTCATCAGGTTCTGCAGAAGTTACTGTGGCTGATGCGGACGGTAGTTATACAGAAACTCTTGCTATGAATACAGGCGCATGTTATCATAATGATGACGAAGCTGTATTGGTTTACACTTATCCAGAGCATGAGGCTACTACACTTACTATAACATTTAGCGGTAAGGGATATATACCATTTATGCAGGTGGATGCACTTGATAAGGTATATGATCTTGCTGGTCAGGCTGTACCTGTTCCAAATGGTAATAATGTTGAGTACGGAAGCCTTACTCTTTATGATGGCTTTGGTACATACTTTCACGATCCAGACCATGGTGTTCAGGTAGGTGCAGGTGAGACATTCTCTATTGATGTATCAGGTCCTACCAAGATCATAATTGGCGATTGCCAGTATAGCGGCGGAACAGATATTACTGCTACATCTGCAGACGGTTCTTATTCTGAGACTGAATCAGGTGTGACAGGCTGTTGGCACAACGACGGAAGTGCCATAGTATTCACTTATGATGAAGAACAGCCGGACAGAATAACATTTACAACTAATAAACAGTATATTCCGATTATTAAGCTCGAGGCTATTCTTGAAGAGAAGCCAGATGAGAACGGAGTTGTTCCTGGAACTTTCTATGATTACAACTTCTCTAATGGTTCTGTTCTTGAAACAAAGTATGACGGAGCTAATCAGCTCAATGGTACTGTAGTATCTGCAGATGGTCATCTTCGTCTTACAAGTGCTGGTACTATGTATACACATGATACACAGCATGGTCTTGCAATTCTTAAGGGCGACCAGTTCGATATCGATGTATCTGGTGATGCTACTATTACATTCCATCTTTGCCAGTATGGTACTGACACAGGTTCTATCGTTTCTTCTAGCAAGAAGGGTAGTATCGATGTTAAGAAGCAGGTAATCACTGATGGACGTGATGATGGTCTTACAACAACTTCTTTCCACTACACAGGTGTTGCTACAACACTTACATTTAAGGTAGATGGTGTTGACGGACAGGAATATTACCTCCATGGCGTGAGCGTTTCTAACATGCCTGAGGGTTATGACTATACTCCTGTATCATTCGGTAATGGTAAGATCGATGTATGGGATTTCGGTGGCGCTGTCCTCGATGAGTCTGTATATAACAACAAGATATCTGTAGCTGATCTTAACGCTCTTTACCCAGATGGTACTACAGCGGGCAGCACAGGTAACACAGTTGGATCTTTTGATCTTGATGAACTCGTATTCCGTTGTGGTGGTAGAACTAACAACAGAATCCGTACAGCTAACGAAGAGATCACAAGATATGATACAAGAAATCCTATCACAGTAGATGGTACTGAATTAAGAGGTTATCTCTACTCTAATAATCAGTCTCCTACAGTTTACGTAGGACTTATGTGCTACGCTAATGATAAGATCACTCTTTACACAAGCTCTAATGGTGGTGATTCTACTATCTACTTCGAGTCTCCATCAGGTGATATCCAGGTAGGTCAGAGTAACGGTAGTGGCGTTAAGCTTGAATTCTTCCCTACAGAGTGTGGTGAGTACAAGATCTACTCTACTAACGAGAAGCTTACTCTTTACAGAGCAGTAAGAGAGCATACTCAACAGGTCAATATCGTTGGTAATATCGACAAGACTAAGGCTGAAGGAATTCCAGAGGATTACAGCATAATCTTCACAAATCAGTCTAATGGTACAGAAACTGAAGTTTATCCTTCTGAAGGAGGATATGAGACATTCCTCAATGCTGGATTCAAGTATGATGTATCTCTTGGCAATGCCAATGGTTATGTTATAAGCTCGAACACAGTTCTTGATCTTGCTGATGATCCAACTGATCACTTCGATATCACTATCGAGGCTGTTGATCTTGTAACTGTAACAGGTGCTCTTGCAGGTCTTGATGAGGCTGCATTATCAAATCTTGAGCTTTCATTTGTGAATGAAGAAGCTGTATATGTTCCTGATTTCACTATCGAAGGCAACAACATTACTATGTACCTTGAAAGAGGCGTAGAGTACAGCATAGTTGCTGATGGTATCAACGATTGGTATCTTTCAGACATCACAACTATTAAGAAGACAGAAGACGGTACACAGGACATCGCATTTGCACGTAAGCCTGTATATCCGGTAGCAGTAACTTACGATAATCTTCCTGATGATGGTAAGGCAAATGCTATCATAACATTTACAAACATCGATGAAACCGATTACTCATATACCTTCACAGCTGCTGAGACTCCTGAACTCAGAGATGGTCAGTATGAAGTTGTTGTAACAGGTACAGGTAAGGTTCCATACGCACAGAAGGTAACAGCTAACTGTAAGGTTGACGGCGCTGCATCTTCTATAACAGTTCCTTTTGAAAAACTTACTACTTGGGATTTCTCTAAGTACAACGGAAATCCTGGTATCGAGACTATCGATGGTGAAAATTACTATCTTGGTCTTGCACTCAGCGGTAACATCGCAGAGAACAAGATCTACCTCCTTGTAGCAGGTGAGAATACTTCTCAGGGCGTTCCTGCAGGTAAGGTTCAGATTCCTGTTAAGGCAGGTGACCTTGTAACACTTAACTACTGCTATTGCTCTAACTTCAACATCAATGGTGGCGAAGCTATAGTAACTAACTCAGGCAGTACTTCACAGATCGATACTACTACTTATACAGCAGAAGAAGATGGTGTAGTAGAGATCAACGGTGTCGGACAGACATACTTCACATCTATCACAGTTTCAGCAGCTGCTGAGTATACACCAACTCTTACTGTAGGTGTTGATAAGGATTTCCAGACGATCAACGATGCACTTGCTTATGCAGCTACTATGAATAGAACTGAAGGCCAGAGAGTACAGATTGTTATCGATCCAGGTAACTACGAAGAGATGCTCAGAGTTGATGTTCCTAATGTATCATTAGTAAATGCAGCAGGCGCAGATGCTTCTATAGAGCTCACAAACAGCGGTGTTGATATCGCTGATACAGCAGTAAGAATCACTTCTTACTATGGACATGGATATGATTACTACAGTATGACCAATGGATGTCTCTATGATGAGGATGTTCTTGCAGCTAACCTCTCTAACGGCTATCCATCATACCACAATCCAGGTTCAGGAACAACAGACAATTCATACTGGAATGCTACAGTAGTTGTATATTCAGAAGGCTTCGAAGCATACGGTATAATCTTTGAGAACTCATTCAACCAGTATATCTCAGCTAAGGAAGCTGCCGATAAGGTAGTATGCTGGGAGACAGGTAGCAAGGGCGTTCGTCCTACAACAGTAGGCGATACATCGGTTCAGAACAAGTCTTTCGTTGAGCGTGCAGCAGCTATTGCAATCGTTGGCGATAAGGCAGCATTCAAGAACTGTAAGTTTGTCGGCAGACAGGATACTCTTTACGGTGGTGTAACAACTAACGCCGTATTTGAAGACTGTTCAGTCTATGGTGGTACCGATTATATCTTCGGTGGTATGAAGGCAATCTTCAACAAGTGTGATCTTGTTCTTAATACCAGTGCTGCTTCTACTGATGTAGCTTATATCACAGCTGCACAGCAGGCAGGTGGAAGAGGTTACCTCATGTATGATTGTACAGTAACTTCTACAGTTCCTGGTGTTGATACAGCATCTGAGACACTTTCTAAGCCGGGCTTCTTCGGTCGTCCATGGGCTGGTAACACATCAGAGGTTGTATTCGTAAATACTACAGTTGAGACAACTGATTTCCCTGGATTTGAAGGCAAGTCCCTCATCAATCCAGCTGGTTGGAATAACTCACTTGGTGGACCTTCACCATACATGACAGAGTACGCAACTAACGAACTTTCAGGCGAAGACAATACTGCATCAAGAGTTGACTGGTCACTTGTTCTTACAGAACCAGTACTTGATAATGGTGAAACACCTATTACATTCGCAGCATTTGTTGGAGAAGAATTCGTAGCTGAGCTTCAGGAAAAGGGCTTCCTTGCTGAGGGCGAAGTTGAATACGAAATCCTTGAAGGCGCTGATGCTACTATTACACAGGGTGAAGATTACAAGGTTAGATCATCTGCTCCATTCTACAAGTTCGTAAGAGTTGATATGGATGGCGAAACAGTTGATCCAGCTAACTACGAAGCTTATCAGGGCTCTACAGTAGTTGAATTTAACGCAGATTATCTTGCAACACTCGCTGAGGGTGAGCATATCGTAGAGATTATCTCTAACGATGGTTATGCAAGAACTACTATAACAATCAAGAAGGCAACAGAAAACGTACCAGAAGTACCTGGTGACACTACAGGTGATACCACAGGTAACACTACCGGTGATACCACAGGTAACACTGGTAGCACAACAGGAACACCTTCTACAGGTGATTCTGCTCCTATGGCACTCTACTTCTTCCTTCTTGCAGGTTCACTTAGTGCAGTATGCATGGTTTCTAAGAAGAGACGTGCGCACTAAGTTATGGATATGCGTTCCTTTTTATAAGGGTTCATTATTTAATACCTAACACCTTTTTTGGCGGCCGGACCTTCCGGTCGCCTTTTTGTATCTTATAAAATACTTGCATATTCACGAAGGATGGTATACAATTATCATTGTTAGTGAAAGGAGATATATATTATGAGAATCAAGAGATTGATGGCCGGAATTCTTGTTCTTGCGATGTCTTGTACGATGTTTGCATGTAACAAAGAATCTAATTCAGAATCGACTACTAAGGCCACACAGAACAGTGAGAAATCACAGACATCAGAGGATACTACAACTAAGACTGGTACTAAGTCTATAGTTTGGGGCGTACAGCAGGACATAGATAACTTTGATCCACACAAGATGACCTCTGCTGGTACTAAGGAGATATTCTTTAACGTATACGAAGGTCTTGTGAAGGCTGATAAGGATGGTAACATGGCTTATGCTGTAGCAAGTGATCTTAAGATATCTGATGATGGTTTGAAGTATACATTCACTCTTAGAGATGGTGTTAAGTTCCATAATGGTAATCTTGTAACTGCTAAGGATGTTAAGTACTCGCTTGACAGATGTGCAGGTCTTCTTCCTTCGGGAGAGAAGGCACTTGTATCTGCTCTTAAGAAGATCTCTAAGGTTGATATTATAGATGATAAGACTGTAGAGGTAACACTTAGCGCACCTGACTTTGAGATGATCTATTATCTCAACGCAGCTATTATTCCTTATGAGGCTGATGTTACAGGTGAGTTCTCCGGTACAGGTCCTTTTATGACAGGAGAGTATAGACCGGGCGAGAGCTTAGTGCTTAATAAGAACAAGGATTATTATGTCGCAGGATATCCTAAGCTTGACAGTGTAACTGTTAAGATAGTGAAGGATGGTTCGGCTGCACTTGTTTACTTAAAGAGTGGTGCTATTGACTTCTATCCTTACCTTACAGCTGATCAGGAGGAAGAACTTAGTGGTGACTTCGATATAGTCTGCTCGACAACAGATGATGTTCAGGCGCTTTTCCTCAACAATGCTGTTGCGCCACTTAACAATCTCAAGGTTAGACAGGCTATCTGTTATGCCATAGACAAGAACGAGATCAATGCATTTGTCAATAACAATAAGGGTCAGATAATCGGTAGCTCTATGCTTCCTGGACTTAAGGATTATTACAATGATCTTACAAGTATGTACAAGACTGATGTAGCTAAGGCTAAGGAGCTTCTTAAGGAAGCAGGTTATCCTAACGGTTTTGAGCTTGAGATAACATATCCGACTAATTATCAGATTCATGTGGATACTGCTGTTCTTATTCAGCAGCAGCTTGAGAAGGCCGGAATTAAGGTTACTCTTAAGGGCGTTGACTGGAACACATGGGTAAGTGATGTATACACAGGCAGGAATTATCAGGCAACTGTATGTGCGGTTACTTCACAGCTTGCACCTGGATACCTTCTTGCAAGATATACAGCTGATAACAGCAAGAATTTCGTAAACTTCTCTAACGAAGCTTATGACAGTTTATTTAACGAGGCTAATACAACTAATGATAAGGCCGTTAAGGTCAAGGATTATAAGGAACTTCAGAAGATTCTTGCAGAAGATGCAGCTTCGGTTTATATCGAGGTTTGCCCGGTAGTAGTTGCAAAGAAGAAGAACCTTACAGGCTATACTACATATCCGGTTTATGTACAGGATCTGTCAACAATTGATATAAAGTAATCATAACATGATTGAAAGGAGTCAGCCATGAAACCTTATGTAAATAAAATCATTGCGCTTATATTTACATTATTTCTTGTTTCTGTGGCTGACTTTTTTATATTCCAGGTGATTCCTGGTGATCCTGTCTTGATCATCCTTGGAACTGATGGTAACGAGGAGCGAAGAGAAGAGGTAGAGCATGAACTGGGGCTTGATAAGGGCGTTGTGGAGAGATATATATCCTGGGTCGGCGGTGCGCTCAAAGGCGATTTTGGAAAGAGCTATAGCTATTACCGTATGACTGGTGAGCGTATGGATGTATCTGAGATCATAGGTAAGATGCTTCCTGTCACTGTGTGGCTTGCGGTCGTATCTATGACTATGCTGATAACGGTATCGCTGCCTCTTGGCATACTGTGGTCTATGGTGAAGAATAAGTATCTGGATGGTATTCTTAATGTATTAAATCAGATATGTATGGCTATACCTTCGTTCTTTCTCGGACTTATCGTTATGTATGTGTTCGGCATCATGCTGAAGACTTTTACTCCTGGTATGTATGTCGGTTATGATGAGGATTTTGGCAAATTCATAACTTATATGATATATCCGGCTCTTGCTATATGTGTGCCGAAGATTGCCATGACTGTGAGGTTCCTTCGTAATTCACTTTGTGCGGAAGAGAAGAAGGACTATATCCTTACTGCTTCAGCTAAGGGTCTTTCTAAAGGGCGTATAGCTTTCTGGCATGTCTTGCCGAATGCTCTTATTCCTGTCCTTACTTTCTTAGGTAACATACTTGCGGAAGCTTTGGCCGGAAGTGTTGTTGTTGAGCAGGTATTTGGACTTCCGGGTATAGGAAGACTTCTTATAACTTGTATCGGAAGACGTGATTTTCCAGTGGTTCAGGCGATAATACTCTATATCGCTTCAGCGGTAGTTATCACTTACTTTGTCGTAGATATGTTGTACAGGGTTATAGACCCTAGGATCAGGAGGGGCTATGAAGAAAAAGCTTAACATGTACCTCGTGGTCGGGGCTATAATGGTAGCGCTGTGTGTTGTTCTGGCCGTCACAAGTTTTGTATATACGCCATTTTCTCCTACAGAGAATTCATATGCACTTAGATATCATGAGCCGGATAAGGTTCATATCATGGGTTGTGATAAGTTTGGACGCGATGTCTTCTCGCGCGTCCTAAAGGGTATAGGCAATACTATGGGCGTTGGCTTCTGTGTCATCATGATAAGTGGTATTATCGGAACCATACTCGGTGCTGTCACAGGATACTTCGGTGGTATCGTAGATACTGTTATCATGAGATTCAACGATGCGATCAATGGATTTCCGAGTGTTCTGCTTGCACTTGTGTTCATAAGTGTTATGGGAACGGGAAAGCTCAATGTTATCACGGTTTTATCTATTGTGTTTATTCCTAGTATAACGAGAGTTGTTCGTGGAGAGTTCATCAAGCAGCGTAATATGGAATATGTGAAGCTGGCTCGGCTTCTTAAGATCAATCCAGTGAGAATCATATTCGTACATATCCTTCCAAACATAGGCAATACGCTGGCCGGAACATTTACCATAGGCTTTAATAACGCTATACTTGCTGAGTCTGGCCTTAGCTACTTAGGTGTGGGCGTCATGCCGCCGGATGCGTCATTAGGCCTTATGATGAGCGAGTATCAGGGCAAACTCATGAGTGCGCCTTGGTGTTCTATGTATCCTGGTCTTGTCATCATGATCATAATCGTTGGTTTCACCTTACTTGCAGAGGGCATAAGGAGGGAACAGCATGCTTGAGATTAAGAATCTAACAGTTAGCTTCTCAAATACTGAGGCTGTTAAGGGTATAGATATGAAGGCCTATGATGGGCAGATAGTGTCTGTTGTCGGCGAGTCGGGCTCAGGTAAGAGCGTGACTGCTAAGTCTATCATGGGTTTTGACTTCGGAGCTAAGGTTAAGGGGAGCATAAGATTCGATGATAAGGAGCTTATGAAGCTTTCGCAGAAGGAGTATCGCGCCATGCGCGGAAACCGTCTGTGTATGATATTTCAGGAGCCTATGACGAGTCTTAATCCGCTTCATAAGGTGGGAAAGCAGATTCTTGAAAGCGTCAAGGTTCACCGTAAGAGCACGGATGCTAAGATTACCAATGAAGAGGCTAAGTGCCGCGTTATCGAAGTGATGGAAGAAGTTGGGCTTAATGAAGGGATATATGACAAGTATCCACATGAGTTGAGTGGCGGTATGAGACAGCGTGTCATGATCGCTATGGCCATAGTGAATAATCCGGGGCTTCTGATAGCTGATGAGCCGACGACGGCACTGGATGTCGCAACACAGGATCAGATCATAAATCTTATCAGGGAAGTGAATAAAACCCATGACACAACAGTTCTTTTTATAACACATAATCTGAAGCTTGCGAAGCAGATAAGCGATTATGTCTATGTCATGGAAAAAGGCAGGATAGTCGAGAGTGGTTTGGCGGAAGAGATATTCGAGAATCCGAAAGAGAAATACACGAAGAAGCTTATAGACTCTATTCCGCGTCATATTAAATTAAAGGATACAATGCTTGAAAAATAATATGGAGAATGTACTTGAAGTAAATCACCTTTCGGTGTATTATAAAGAGAGAGGTACAAAAAGATATGTGATAGAGGATGTGTCTTTTTCCGTTAAGGAAGGCGAGATCGTCGGGCTTGTCGGAAAGAGCGGCTGCGGCAAATCGACTCTTTCTAAGGCCGTGCTCGGTATGCTTGGCACCATAGAAGGAGAAGTAAAGCTGCATGATGAGCATCCTATGATGGTATTTCAGGATCCTTATTCTTCACTGAATCCGTCTAAGACGGTTAAGTGGCATCTTAAGGAGGTTCTTAGAGCCTGCCATATCAAAGATAAGGCAGAGGTTGAGAGTAGAATCCTCGATATGATGGAGAAGGTCGAATTACCAGTTGACTATCTTAAGCGTTATCCTGCAGAATTAAGCGGTGGTCAGCGACAGAGAGTAGCTATAGCTATGGCTCTCATAGTCAGACCGAAGCTAATAATAGCCGATGAACCTGTATCGGCTCTGGATGTTACAGTAGCACATGCTATCATGGAACTTATCATGAGGTTGCATATTACATCCGGAACTTCATTCATATTCATATCTCACGATATGGATGTTATATATCAGATGTGTGACAGGGTATATGAACTGAAGGACGGAAAACTTATAAGGAGGGATGACTTATGAGTATAGGTGGAATAGGCGGATACAATCCATACATATATGATATATATAACAATCCTGCAGCGGTCACTGCGCAGTCTGAAGCTGTTAAGGATTCGGCAAATGTTGTGGAAACTGCTAAGTCTGAAGAAGAAGTACAGGGGGCACAGCGCCTTGAGATTAAGAACGCATCCCTTGATGATATTCAGGCAACTTTTAATAAGACTCGTGGAAGAGATCTTAATCTTATCACAGCCGATAGCAAAGAAAAAGATATAGACATAGATAAAGCTGTGTCTAATATCAATCGTGATGCGGCTTTGGAGAGGTATAGATACTTTGTGGATTCTGCTAAAAAGCACTGATAAGAAAAAAATCCGATTTTTTTCAAAAAAGTGCTTGCAATTCTCCGTTATGTGTTATATAATAGCGATGTTGACGGTAATGGGCTTTCGCCAAATGGTAAGGCACTGGATTCTGATTCCAGCATTCTGGGGGTTCGAGTCCCTCAAGCCCAGCTTAAGCTCTTAACCTAAGGTTGAGAGCTTTTTTAATGGGAGGAACAAGATATGATCGAGCTTGGAAGATATAATGATCTAAGTGTTGTTAAAAAGGTTGATTTTGGCGTATATCTGGGAAGCTTGGATGAGAAAGTTCTCCTTCCTGCCAAAGAAGTCGCAGAGGGTACTGAGGTAGGCACAGTTATTAGTGTATTCATATACAGAGATTCTCAGGACCGTCTCATAGCTACGACTGCTAAGCCGTACATAGAATTAGGCAGCATAGCCAGACTCAAGGTCAAAGCTGTTAACAGAGTCGGAGCATTTCTTGATTGGGGACTTCCTAAGGACCTTATGATGCCTTATAAGGAACAGACGAGGAAAGTCGAGGAAGGCGATGAGGTACTTGTTGCCTGCTATATAGACAAGAGTGACAGATTATGCGCTACCATGAAGGTATATGATTATCTCAAGACCGAGAGTCCTTATATACAGGGCGATGAGGTCAGCGGAGTTATCTATAACATCAATCCTAATTTTGGTGCATTTGTAGCAATCGATGATAAGTACAACGCTATGATACCTAAGGTTGAACTTGGGCTTGGTTACGGCATAGGCGATGAGGTTAAGGGCAGAGTCATCAAGAAGAGAGAAGACGGAAAGCTCGATATCTCGCTTCGCAACAAGGCATATATCCAGGTGAATCGCGATACTGATGTGATCATGGATAAGCTTATGAAGAACGGCGGCAGACTCAATCTGTGGGATAAGTCAGACCCGCAGGAAATCAGAGATTCGGTAAATATGACCAAGGGCCAGTTTAAGCGGGCTATTGGGCATCTATACAAAGAGGGACGTATAGAATTAAAAGAGGGTTACATCGAAGTAATCAGAAAGTGAGGTTTTACACATGGTAAACGTTATTAAGACAGATAAGGCACCGGGTGCTATCGGACCTTATTCACAGGCAATCGATTTGGGCAATATGGTATTCACATCTGGTGTTATCCCAGTTGTTCCTTCTACAGGAGTTATTCCTGAGGGCGTAGAGGCACAGGCTAATCAGGCTTTTGAGAATCTTATGAATCTTGTTGAGGCATCAGGCGCTAAGACATCTGATATCATTAAGACTACAGTATTCATCAAGAACATGGACGATTTTGCTAAGATCAATGCTATCTATGCTAATTACTTCAAGGAGCCATATCCAGCACGTTCATGTGTAGAAGTTGCAAGACTTCCTAAGGATGTTC
>DOVJ01000080.1 GCA_003520145.1 Eubacterium sp. | reverse complement strand
TTATCCCCTTTGAAGGAGATGCTTTCTTGCACTCAAGTATATATGAAAGTTCCTTTTTCCCAAGTGCCTTTTCGAATGCCAACTCTCCGCTTTTTTCAATATACTCGCAGCGCTTCTTTAACTCATCAAGAGAACATGACTTCTTATTCTCCTCGACACGCAGCTTCGCGTAACCAGCTATCTCATCAAGTATCGACATATCTATCCCTTTCTCTTAGTTATTGCTGATTGCAATTATCTTTTCAAGAGTCTTTTTAGCTTCGCCTGAATCTATAAGTTCTGCAGCAAGCTTTACGCCATCTGCCATACTTTCGGCCTTGCCGGCTATGTAGAGAGCCGCACCTGCATTCATAAGAACAGCATTGCGCTTATGTCCCTTCTCACCATCAAGGATTGCTCTTGTTATAGTCGCATTCTCCTCAGGTGTTCCGCCCTTAAGATCATCCTTAGTACATCTTTCAAAACCGAATTCTTCAGGTGTTATAATCCTTGTCTTATACCATCCATCACGCATCTCGCACACCTTAGTTGGAGCAGAAAGCGATATCTCATCAAGCTTGTCCATACCATATACAACCATGCCCCTCTTTACACCGAGATTAGAGAGCACCTGTGCAAGAGGCTCTACAAGATATTCATCATATACACCGAGAAGCTGCATAGTAGGTGATGCTGGATTAGTAAGTGGTCCAAGTATATTGAAGACTGTTCTAAATCCAAGTTCCTTACGGATTGCACCTACATACTTCATAGAAGTATGATACTTCTGTGCGAAGAAGAAGCACATGCCAGCCTCCTTAAGAAGCTCTACACACTTATCAGGATCCTGCTGTATATTCACACCAAGAGCTTCTAAGCAATCTGCAGTGCCGCAAAGAGAAGATGCAGCTCTGTTACCATGCTTGGCAACCTTCACGCCACCTGCTGCCGCAACGATTGCAGAAGTAGTTGATATGTTAAAGCTCTTTGCATTATCACCACCGGTTCCTACTATCTCAAGTATATCCATACCTGTATCCACTTTAGTAGCATGATCACGCATAGCTGCTGCACAGCCTGCGATCTCATCTATTGTTTCCGCCTTTGCGCTCTTAGTAGAGAGAGCTGCTAAGAATGCAGCATTCTGAGTAGGTGTTGTCTCTCCACTCATGATCTCATTCATAACTGTATATGCTTCATCATAAGTTAAGTCTTCTTTGTTCACTATCTTTACTATTGCTTCTTTGATCATCTTTTTATATCTCCTTTTTGTTATAATGTATCTCAATCAGCTTTAATAGCCATAAAGTTCATTAGTATCTTCTTTCCACACGGTGTCATGATAGACTCTGGATGAAACTGAACTCCATATACATGCTTATCTTCATGCATGACAGCCATTATCTCTCCATCATCTGTCTGTGCAACAACTCTTAATTCCTTAGGAAGAGTATCCGCTTCTGCTGCAAGAGAATGGTATCTTGCAACCTGTATATGCTCATCACATCCTGCAAACAGGGCACAATCTGTATCTACCTTCACAAGCGACTGTTTTCCATGCATCATCCTCTTTGCATAACCTACAACTCCACCATAAGCCATACATATCGCCTGATGACCGAGGCACACACCAAGTATCGGTATCTTTCCTCCTAGTTCTCTGATCACCTTAATTATATCACCTGCATCCTCAGGTCTTCCGGGACCCGGAGATATGATTATACGCTCTGTACCCTGCGAAACTATCTTATCTATATCGATCTCGTTGTTTCTGATCACTGTTATATCAGGATCAAGTTCGCCTATATACTGATACAGGTTATAAGAAAAACTATCAAAGTTATCTATCAATAGTGTCATAATTCATCCTCCTCTCCGGCACTGACAAGTGCGTTGATCACAGCCTTTGCCTTGTTAAGGCACTCCTCGTATTCCTTCTCAGGAACCGAATCACCGACTATTCCGGCACCGCTTCGAACAAATACCTTACCATTCTTCTTATATGCTATTCTTATAGCGATACATGTATCCATGTTTCCAGCGAAGTCTATATATCCGATAGCACCTCCATATATGCCTCGCTTGTTCTTCTCAAGTTCTCCTATGATCTGACAGGCTCTTATCTTAGGGGCTCCCGAGAGAGTTCCGGCTGGAAGTACAGCTTCGATCGCATCAAGAGCATCCTTATCCGCTCTTATCTTTCCACCTACCATAGAGCCTATATGCATAACATGTGAATAACGCTCTATACTTCTAAGTCTCTCAACCTTCACGCTTCCGAATTCACTTATCTTTCCAAGATCGTTACGTCCAAGGTCAACAAGCATGTTGTGTTCTGCAAGCTCCTTCTCATCCGCAAGAAGTTCAGCCTCAAGCTTCTTATCTTCTTCCTCATCCGCACCACGCTTTCTGGTTCCTGCAAGAGGATAAGTATGAAGTACCCCGTTCTCAAGCTTAACAAGAGTTTCCGGAGAAGCGCCTGCCACCTCGACATCTGTACCTGAGAAGTAGAACATGTAAGGCGAAGGATTGATGGTTCGCAAGCATCTATAGGTGTTAAGAAGACTTCCCTCGAAGTCAGCCGAAAGCCTGTTAGACAACACAACCTGAAATATATCGCCTTCCCTTATGTATGCTTTCGCCTTCTCAACCATCGCACAATATTCTTCTTTGCCATACATAGGCATAGGTTGTGAAAGCAGTCTTCCGGCTTTTTCACTGATCCTTATGTCACTTTTTATAATAGCTTCTATGTTCTTAAGTT
>DOVJ01000154.1 GCA_003520145.1 Eubacterium sp. | reverse complement strand
TGAGAGTAGGTCTTACAGGACTTACAATGGCTGAGTACTTCCGTGATAAGGGTGGTAAGGACGTACTTTTATTCATCGATAACATTTTCAGATTTACACAGGCAGGTTCAGAGGTTTCTGCTTTGCTTGGACGTATGCCCTCTGCGGTAGGTTATCAGCCTACACTTCAGACTGAGATGGGCGCTCTGCAGGAGAGAATCACATCTACTAAGAATGGTTCTATCACATCTGTACAGGCTGTATATGTGCCTGCGGATGACTTAACAGACCCTGCTCCAGCCACAACATTTGCACATCTTGATGCGACTACGGTTCTTTCAAGATCTATCGTTGAGCTTGGTATTTACCCGGCAGTTGATCCGCTTGAGTCTACGTCTCGTATCCTTGATCCGAGAATCGTCGGAGAAGAGCACTATTCTGTAGCCAGAGGTGTTCAGGCTATTCTTCAGAAGTATAAGGAATTGCAGGATATCATATCTATTCTTGGTATGGATGAGCTTTCTGAGAATGATAAGCTTGTTGTATCGAGAGCTCGTAAGATTCAGAGATTCCTGTCACAGCCTTTCTTCGTTGCTGGTCAGTTTACAGGTCTTGAGGGCAAGTATGTTCCGCTTAATGAGACGATAAGAGGCTTTAAGGAGATACTTGATGGTAAGCATGATGATGTGCCTGAGGTTTACTTCCTCAATGCGGGCAGTATAGATGATGTTATCGAGAGAGTTGAGCGTGCTTAAGTGAGGGCTTTTATATGGCGGATGATAAGAGATTCGATCTGGAGATCATAACTCCTGAGAGGGTTTTCTATGCGGATAAAGTTGATATGGTTGAGATATCGACACTTGAAGGCGATCTTGGTATATATGCCGGTCATATTCCGCTTACGAGCGTGTTGACTCCGGGCGTTGCCAAGATACATGTAGGTGCGGATGTTAAAAAAGCCGCCATACACTCCGGATTTATGGAGGTTCTGCCGGATAAGGTCATGATCATGGCTGAGATAGCTGAATGGCCTGAAGAGATAGATCTTAACAGGGCGAAGGAAGCTATGGTGAGGGCAGAGCGCCACTTGAAGGAAAGTGGTGCCGATATGTCCAGGGCCGAGTATGCTCTAAGGAGATCTATAGCGCGTATAGAAACACTAAAGTGATCATTATTGGGGGCTGTAAAAACAAGCACAGGGTCGAGGCGTGTCCCGTTGATTGTGTTTTTACAGCTCCTTTTCAGTCGTGCAAGTCTCGCGGTGCGAGACTTGAACATAGTATATTGGAGAGTTATTTTGAAATCGACTATAAAGATTATAAGTCTGATTATTGCGGCAGTTATTACTGTTTTGGTATGCAGTAAGACTGTTAAGAAGCAGGGTGAACAGAGGATTGTACTCATGGATGAGTGTACGTATCCTGTTGTATATATGCTTTCTGACGACCTAAGATATAACCGTCTCTACGGTTATGCAAGTGAACGGGATTATAATCTTCTGCTTGAGGGTATCACTGTTATACCTGAAAACAGAAGGCTTAAGATAGATATAGACAGATATAATAGTGATATATCAGGTGTTGGTTATGAGATAAGAAGCCTTGATGGAGCTAATCTCTATGAGGACAGTGAAGCTATAGATGTTGTGGACCTTGGAAGCCATGTGACTGCTACACTTCCTATCAAGAATCTTCTTGAACACGGGGAGGACTATCTTCTGGTGATCAAGCTTAAGACTTCGAAGAAGGAGAGCATATATTACTATACCAGAATCAGATATGATGAAAATGCTAAGATTTCCTATAAGACATCGCTTGTAAGGGAGTTTTCGGATACTACCCTTGATAAGACGAAGGTCAGAACACTTAATAAGTATATGGAAACATCTGATGCTATGGATAATACTGATCTGGGATATGTGAATATTCATTCGGATATAGATATGCTCGGATATAAGTTTTTTACGGTTAACCGTATAGATGAACCAGCGGTTACTGTAGTTGAGGTGTCTGGCACGAAGGCTGTTATAAGGCTTGATTATAAGCTTTTGGCAGAACTTGATGGTGAGAGCAGTATATTCGATGTAAGCGAAACATTTACCATGGACGAGAGTCCGAGAGGTATGTATCTCATGGGCTATGACAGGTATGTTACGGAAGAATACAAGTATATGAATTCTGTTAAGTCTACTTCAAGGATATATCTGGGCATCTCGGATGTTAAGGATGTGGATTATAAGTACGATAAGCAGGAATATTATATAGCATATGTGGTCAATGGCGAACTCTATATGTATGATCATCATGAGAATGAGCTTAATCGTATATTTACCTACGATATCAGCGAGGGCGATTCGGTAAGAGAGCGTCATAATGAGCATGATATGAAGGTTCTTGATGTGAGCGAGGATGGCAATATCAGATTCATAATCTATGGTTATATGAATAATTCGCTTCATGAAGGTGAAGTGGGTATCAGTGTGATGGATTATGATCATGAGAAGAAGACCTGCAGTGAGATCATGTTCATACCTTATGCCTGTACCTATGCTACCTTAGAAGAACAGCTTTCGGATATATTCTACGCTGATGAGGCTGGCAATATAACGGTCCTCTATCAAGATAAGCTTGTTAATATAGATCATGAAACTGGTGAATATACAGAGGTTATAGATCATATAGACGATTATTGTGTAAGCGCCGATAAGGCGTATATGGCATATACAAAGGGTGATTCCATAAGTGTTCTCGATATAAAAAAGAAAACAGCTAAGAATATAGAGGTACCAGAAGGTTCTTTGGTAAGAATAATCGGATATATTGAGAATGATCTTATATACGGAATCGGAGATAAAGCCGATATATATAATGATATCACCAGAAGTCAGATAGCTCCTCTGAACAGATTGTATGTGCTTGATAAGGAGCTTAATGTTATCAAGGAGTATGCACCTTCGGATGCTTATATAACAGGAGGCGAGATCATCGGTAACAGAGCGAGACTGACAAGGGTTAAGAAGACTGATGTTGGTTTTGTAAGTATAGATGACGATCAGCTTCTTAACAAGAACGACAACAGTGTTGCTGTTAATGATGCTGTGTCTACTGTTTCTAGTGCAAGACGTCTAAGAGAGCGCATATTAAAGCTTTCTTCACCTGTTTATGATGCAAGGGATGTTTCATACGGCTATACTAAGCACATATACTTTGATAAGGGTGTTATAGATTCTGCATGGCATCTTAGCGGTGATACAAGGATATATGATATCAGGAAGGCACGCATGGAATACTTGTGCAAGCCTAACTGTAAGGCTTTGGCTGATGAGGCTAAGGCTTATGTGTACAATATAGCTGATTGTAAGGATTATTCTTCTTATGAATTAAGCGATGTTCTTGGCTTTGTTGCCATGGGTGGATTCGTGGTTTCTCGTGATAAGAATGATAACGAAATTCTTATCTGTGGATATACTAAGGAGGAACTTACCTGCAGGAATTCTAGTGGAGAACTTATTAAGTTAAAGTACAGTGATATAAGGGACGACATACTTTTGGTATGTCCATAAAAAGACAGGAGTCTGCTTTCGCAAACTCCCAGAGAAAATAGTAAGAAAATGGGTTAGAAAATATAGCAGAAAATATGCATATGCCCTTATATATATAATGTCTTTTTTTCGGAAAAAGGGGACACATATGGAGAAAAAAAAGAAAAAAAATAATTTGAAGCCGCTTCTTATCATATTACTCCTGGTAGTATGTACTGTTTTGCTGGCGGCTGTATATGTGAGTCCGACTATCGCAGCGATGAAGTATTATAAGTCTGTTGCCAAGGATAAGGTAAGTGCGGCCAAGGACAGATTCACGGCGGTTGCCGTGGGCAGTGTGGCTTTCGATAAGGATGATAAAGAATTCATAAGATTCAGAAGCGACGGGGATATGAGCTATATAACGGCTTCAAATATGACCGATGCCATAAAGTACGCTTTCGTTGTTCTCGAGGATGAGAAGTTCTTTGATAATAAGGGTGCTAAGGATAAGGATCTCTATGCTGTGACCTACAACGAAGAGAAGGCAGTCAATCTTGTTCCTGGTATCAGTATGATAACAAGGGGCATAGCAAAGGATTTTGTGATAGAGGATGTTGTTGATATGAACAACAGCCTTCTCGAAGTTTATGTTGCCAATGAGCTTGAGCATGCTTATTCAAAAGACGAGCTCTTAGAATACTATATCAACAACATCTACTTTGGCAATGGTGTATATGGTGCGCAGTCTGCATCGAAGTATTACTTCAAGAAGGAGCTGCAGGAGATAGCTCCGAGTGAATTAGCATTCCTTGCTGCCTTAGCTTCCAATCCTGAGATGGATCCTTCTGTCATGGAGGACCTTGAGGTCATCACAGTCAAGAAGAATGCTGCTCTTGATCGCATGTATGATGCTGAAGTTATAACAAGAGAAGAATACTTCAAGGCCATAAGCGATAGTATAGTCTTTGCCGAGAGAGGCAATATAAGATATAATTATATTGAGAAGTTCGTACTTAACGATGCTATTCATAATCTCATGGAGAATGAAGGCTTCGTCTTTAGATATACATTTGACGATGAAAAGCAAAGGGATGAATACGAAAAGAAGTATAAGGAACTCTACGCAAAGTATGAGAAGGACATATATCGCAAGGGTTATAAGATATATACAAGCATAGATATAGAGCTTGTCGAAGTGCTTCAGTCCGAGATGGATAAGATAGCAAGTGCAAGCCCTATAAAGAACGGCGATTCGCATGCTTTAACAGGCGGCGCTGTAGTGCTTGACAATAAGACCGGTAAGGTTATCGCACTCACTGGAGGCGAGAGCGTAGACAGTGATACTTATGTATATAACAGAGCTTATGAAAGCGATGTGGCTCTTGGGCGTACAGTGTGGCCGATGGATATCTATATACCTTATATCGAGTGGCATCATGACCCTGGATATATAGTATATGCAAAGCAGGCAGTTGATGGAACTCTCATAGATAAAGTGACTCTGCGTGAAGCTATAGCTTCTTACAGCAGTGACTTTGCCGGCAGGATGTATGAGAAGATAGGCGGACATTATGCGATGTCGCTTTTACTTAGGACAGGATTTAACAGCGCTGCCAATTATAAGACCGCAACGCCAAGGCTTGGATATATAACCGGCAATATGCTTGAGCTTGCGGGCGCCTATATGGCGATCGCTGAAGATGGAACTTACAGAAAGCCTTCTTCTATAAGAAGTATCGCTGATAAGGGCGGGATAAGTTTTCTGGTGCCGGCAGATGAGAGGGCGGATATCTACGCAGCAAATGATGACAGGATCATGGTAGATATCCTTGCTGATAACATGAAAGAAGGCGGATATTTAAACCGCTTTGCGTCGGATTCTTATGCAAGTGCTGCCTTTAGTGACGGCGGGATTGTAGCAGGGTTTAGTACATATTATACAGTAGCTGTATACAATGCATTTGAGGGCATCTCAACTGCGGATATGCCTGAGGAATCGAAGGTCGATCACTTAGGACTTTCTGGTACACTTTATAAAAATGTTATGGATTACCTTCACAAGGACAAAGAAAAGGTTGAATTCGAAAAGCCGGGACCTTATTCGAAGGAAGATGCACCTGCTGATAAGGCGCTTGAACCTACAACTGAAAGACCAAGCCTTGGCGGTGAGGGCGGTCATCCAGGAGACGGTGATGACAGATTGAACAACAATCTTAACGATTATCACAGATAGGAAGGAAATTATGGGTAAAAGAGAAGACTATATAACCTGGGATGAATATTTTATGGGCGTAGCATATATGTCCGCCATGAGAAGCAAGGATCCGAATACACAGGTGGGAGCCTGTATAGTCAGCGAAGACAACAAGATTCTTTCTATGGGATATAACGGATTCCCTATTGGCTGTTCCGATGATGATTTTACATGGGAAAGGGAGGGTGATGAAGATAATAAGTATCTGTACACTGCCCATAGCGAACTGAATGCTATCCTTAATTACCGGGGCGGAAATCTTGTGGGAGCTAAGATGTATGTAACACTTTTCCCTTGCAACGAATGTGCCAAGGCCATAATTCAGTCTGGCATAAAGACCATAGTTTATGCTCACGATAAGTACGCAGATACGCTTGCTGTTAAGGCTTCAAAGAGGATGCTAGATGCCGCGGGCGTAAGATATTACCGGTATAACAAAACAGGTCGCATGATAACTATAGAACTGTAAGAGGTTATATGAACAAAGAAACCAGAAAACTTTTAAGACGCAAGACCAATATGGAACTTAGGAAGCATTACCTTATGAAGGTTATGGTTGTTTTTATTGTGTCTTTTATGGTCGGCGGGTTTTCTTATGCCACGATGGGCAGTGGTAACAGTCGTTTTCTGTCCATGGGTTATTCGGTTTTCAACAGTATAGAGGATATAATTAAGGAGCAGACCACACTCGATACCATGGCGTCTGACGATACAAGCCAGTATACAAAGGGTGTCTTAAGTGTATTCGTGAATCAGATATCCAAGACGAATTCCATCATAGTAGGTATAATCAATGCCCTCAATATTCTCATATTCAGGGGCCGTATGGTCAATGCTTTAGTGGTTTTGTTTGCGATTGTTATCGCCATACTTTTGGGTGTTTTCTTCAACAATATAATACTTGTAGGTCAGAGCAGATTTTTCTTAGAACAGAGGAATTTCGACAAGACCTCCTTCAAGGGGATATGGATAGTCTTCAGATACGGTTTTACTGCCAATGTAGCGCTTGTCATGTTCTTGAAGACCTTATATCAAATGTTGTGGAATCTTACAGTTATAGGTGGTATAATCAAGTATTATGAATATAGTATGATCCCATACATATTAGCCGAGAATCCGGCTGTAAAGCCTAAGGAAGCATTTGCTTTAAGCAGGAGGCTGACTCATGGTCATAAGAAGGAGATATTCCTTATGGACTTAAGCCTTATTGTATGGTATGCAGTCGTGCCTTTTACCTACAACATAGTAAGTGTGTTTTATCTGAAGCCTTATATAGCATGTATGTATGCTGAAATCTATGCATATCTTCGTACCAATGCACCTGCCTATTGTGTTGATTATCTCACTGATCATGAACTGTTTAAGCCTTATGTTAGTAACGGCGCATATCAGGACTCATACTTTCCTTATAAGTTGAAGCATCACTTTAACTTTAACGTCGATTATAGAAGAGATTACAGCTTAGTGACATATATACTTTTGTTCTTTTCATTTGCTTGCTTTGGCTGGCTGTGGGAAGTTCTGTATACCATGATATATATGGGTCTCATAGTTAATCGTGGTACTATGGCTGGACCATGGGTGCCGATATACGGAGTCGGAGGACTCCTGATTCTCATAAGTATGAAGCCTCTTAGAGAAAAACCTGTTAAGGTTTTCATAGGTTCTATGGCTGTTGCCGGAGTAGTCGAATATATGGCGGGCTTTATACTTGAGAAGCTGTTTCACGAGCGGTGGTGGAATTATACCGGGTTTTATCTGAATATTAACGGAAGAGTATGTCTTGAGGGTCTGCTCGCATTTGGACTTATAGGCGTAGCATTTGTATATATAATAGCACCTGTGCTTGACAGCCTATATGGTCGTATATCGGAAAAAAAGAAGATAGTTGTATGTGTTATCCTTGTGACTGGATTCATGATCGATCTTGTGTATTCTTTTGTTCACCCGAATATAGGTGAAGGCATAACTACCATGATATGGAATGGTTTCATATAGGTTTTGAACGAAATTACGGAGTAAAGATATATGGGTATAAAAGCAAATAAGATTAAAGACAACATATTGCAGTACTCTTATCTGATATTTGTGATGCTGTGCATGAGTTTTTTCATCATCTTAGAGAAGTCACCGCCCGTGACAATCCAAGATGATGTCGTGCGTTGCGATTCCTGGCAGGATCCTTCTGGTAATCAAACGAGTATTGATAAGTTAGGGAAGGGTAATGTAACCCTGAGTATGGACACGAGTAAGCTTGAGCTTTCAGGCAGAGCTTTTTGCTTTAAAACAGTTGATACATTGGTTATCGTGTATGCCGATGATAAGAAGATATATGATTTTCATCCTGTTCAGAGTAAGGTTATGGGTAAATCTTATGGCATGTATGTTCATACAGTTTATATTCCTTCTGAGACTAAAGAACTTCGTATGGAGATAGAACCGGTATTTGATGGTGGAACAGGAACTGTAAGAGATGCTATGCTTGAGGATTCTGGCAAGTATATGAGTAATACCTATAAGAACGGACTTGCTCCTTTTGTAAGGTCTATCCTTACGCTTCTCATAGGGCTTTTCTTCATAGTTATCGCCATAGGCGGAGGTATCTTAAGCAGATTTGCGGGAATCGACTTTATGTCCTTTGGTCTCATGTGTTTTTTGCTCGGATTTACGGGGCTTAACGATACTTATGTTCTTCAGATCATAACACAGAATCCTGCTCTTATCAGGTTTCTGACATATATATGTCTTATGTTTTTACCTTATCCGGCGCTTGCTTTTTTTGCAAGTGCAGCTGGTGTACGGCATTCGAAGCTGCTGAACCTGATGGCGATAGCAAGTATATGTAACTTTGTGTTGTCGGTAACATTGACAGTTCTTGGAATAAGCGACTATTACTATATGGTAAATGTATCGCATGTGATAATAGGTATCGATTTTATCGCATGTCTCTATATGGTCGGACATGCTATGGTGAAGCATAAGATAAGGGCAGAGCTTGTAAGGAGTCTGATCGTAGGACTTTTATTCTGCATATCAGGTGCGCTTATAGATATTATAAACTATCACGTGAGCGCACGCGGAAGTTATACGACGTATTCAAGGATTGGAGTTATACTCTTCATGTTGATTATGGGTTATTATCTCTTAAAAGAGCAGATAAGAACTCTTAAGTTGAAACAGGAAGAGGATAGGATATACATAAGAGAGACGACCGAAGCATTTGCAAAGATCATAGATATGAAGGATACTTATACGAATGGTCATTCTTCGCGTGTTGCAAAGTACACGGCTATGCTTGCGAAGGAGCTGGGATACGACGAAGAAACTGTCGAGAAGTATTACAGAATAGCACTTCTTCACGATATAGGCAAGGTCGGTATCCCTAAGGAAGTTCTTAATAAGCCAGGACGTCTTACTGAAGAAGAATATGAGTTAATCAAATCTCATGCAGAGAAGGGCTATGATGCGCTTAAGGATATAAGTATCATGCCAGAGCTTGCAATCGGTGCTGGTTCTCATCATGAGAGGCCGGATGGTAAGGGCTATCCTAAGGGATTAAAGGGTGATGAGATACCGAGAGTTGCGCAGATCATAGCTGTTGCAGACTGCTTTGATGCTATGTATTCTGACAGACCATATAGAAAGTGTCTGCCTTTTGATAAGGTTGTAGCGACTATAAGAGAGATATCCGGAACGCAGTTGACAGAGGATGTTGTGGAAGCATTTTTAAGGCTTGTAGAAAAAGGCGAATTAAGATAAAATAATAATAAAAAACAGGAGGATAAATTATGCATTACAGAATTGAAGGGGATAGTTTGCCAGTACTTTTGGTGGATCTTGAAAGAGGTGAGACTATTCAGTGTGAATCGGGAGCGATGAGCTGGATGGATGATGAAATCCAGATGAACACTGAGGCCGGTGGTCTTGGAAAGATGTTCGGAAGGGCTTTCACAGGTGAGAGCATGTTCATGAACAACTATATGGCTGTCAGTCCTGGTGAGATAGCATTTGCAAGTAAGTTCCCGGGCTCTATAAGGGCGATTGAGATCACGCCTGACAAACCGATTGTTGTTCAGAAGGGAGCATATCTTGCTACATTTGGAGATGTTCAGAGTGAGGTGTTCTTCCAGAAGAAGTTTACTACTGGTTTCTTTGGTGGTGAGGGCTTCCTTATGAGAAGATTCCATGGACAGGGTCTTCTCTTCCTTGAGGTAGACGGTTCTGCCATAGAGTATGATATCCCTGCTGGCGATTGTAAAATCGTAGATACAGGTTATCTTGCTGCTATGGATGCTACATGCAGCATGGAAGTAAGAACGGTTAAGGGAATCAAGAACATATTCCTCGGCGGTGAAGGACTGTTCAACACTGTTGTGAAGGGACCAGGACATATCATATGCCAGAGCATGCCTATATCAAAGACTGCTACCATGATGTATTCGCATATGCCTCATGCAAGTAAGTGATGAAGAAAAGTGTAAAAAGGTAAAGTTCTTTCGTCGAGTGACTCGATACTTTTTGTCGAGTGACTCGACAATGTTTGCTGTTGGCTTTATGATAAGTTGCTATTTTGGCTATTGGGGAATAATGTATTTGGGGTTAAATGCAATTGAATCAAATATTGTAATAATCACTATAAGCATGTTGGTGTATCATAATTATAAAAAAGGAGCTGTCGCATCTTTTTAGTGCGACAGCCCTCTTATTATGATTTCTAGTTGTAACAGCTTTTGTCACTTAGCACTTCTCAAGTGCCTGAGCAACATCCTCGATGATATCATCGACATTCTCGATACCGACAGAAAGTCTGATAAGATCTGATGGGATGCCTGCTGCTGTAAGTTCTTCGTCTGTCATCTGTCTGTGTGTAGATGAAGCTGGGTGAAGTACACATGTGTGAGCATCAGCAACATGAGTTGCGATCATAGCTACCTTAAGATTCTTCATGAACTTTTCGGCTGCGCTTCTTCCGCCCTTTACACCGAATGAGATAACGCCACATGAACCATTTGGAAGGTACTTCTTAGCGAGTTCATGATACTTGCTGCTCTCAAGATCAGGGTAGTTGATCCATGATACGTGTTCATTAGATTCGAGGAACTTCGCTACCTTAAGAGCATTTGAACAATGTCTAGGGACTCTTACGTGAAGTGACTCGATGCCGAGGTTGAGAAGATATGCGTTCATAGGTGCCTGGATGCTTCCTAAGTCTCTCATGAGCTGAGCTGTAGCCTTAGTTATGAAAGCGCCCTTGCCGAACTTGGTAGCATATGTGATTCCGTGATACGAATCATCAGGTGTTGTAAGACCTGGGAACTTGTCCGCATGAGCCATCC
>DOVJ01000077.1 GCA_003520145.1 Eubacterium sp. | reverse complement strand
TTATAGTGGTGATTAAAGGGATAATTTGGGGGTTCAAACACTATTAAAATGCAGTTTTTTATATCGGAAATCTGTCAACCATGCGATATATATATATATATATATTACAGAAATGTTAAAAATTGAATAACTTTGTGTAACAATCCTTGACCTTGCATAACGTATATGATACATTAATAGAAGCGTCAGGGATTTTCTCATGCCTGGAAAACAAAATGAAGATCCCTGACAATTCACCAAACACATATGTGTCTAAGTTCATTATATCACAGTTTGAACTTGGATACAAACTATTATTAGGAGGATATATGAACTCAATATTAAGAAAGATCACGCTTTTTTCTGCGATGACACTTTTCATCGTAGGTCTTGGCACTAATTGCTTTGCAAAAGACCGTTACTATTTCATCTCAGTTGCAGGAACTGGTTCGGATCATACAAGTACATACACGAACAGCGAAGGCATGCGCCTTAACGGATGGTGTCATCAAGGATCTGTTGATGTAGTAATTCAATACAGATATTTTAGTACAAATATGTATTTTAAAGTACCTGGTTGTAAAAGCACGCTAAAAGCAGGAAAAAGTTGCTCCCTTTATGCAAATCCCGACTACAGCAAAGAAATGAGAGGATATATCGAAGCCAATTGGAATTTCTTTGGTAGTTACGGTGACGCTGATCTAATTGTTTACGAATAATCTAAGACAGGCCTATCCAGGCGGGCCTGTTATCATAAGGAAATCCATATGAAAACAATCAATAAACATACTATAATCCTTATAATCCTATATATCCTATTCCATATATCTATCACATCCGCTTTTATGGGAATATTTTGCCATATCTCTTATCTTAGATCCAGAACATACGGTTCAACTACGTATATGGTAGAAACCAGTGGACGTAATGACGAAAAGATACACACCATCCTAGACCTTCATCCTGAAGCATACTGGGGATATAAGAGTACTATAACCAATCTCTATGTATCACCATCACAGTCCATATACCTATTCTACGGAAGAGGACTTCCTGTATCAGAGGGGCGATGGTGTCAGAATGGCGATGAAATCGTCATGTATGGCAATTACAAAATCGGGGATACCATACCCACACAAAATGGAGATAAAACTGTTGTCGGTATAATTAAAAAATTACCAAGTATCGAGCCATACATGTATTCACCTTATATGGATTATACATCGATTGTGCCTTTTCATGATTATTATTTCAGCTCATCCAACAGTTTCCCATACAACTATATTAAAGCCTGTGGTTTTCAAACAGGAAAACTATCCCAATTTGACGATCCACATATCCTTGTATTCGATAAGAGCCAATATTCCGAAGAAGAATTCGAACACCTGTCTCATATAACTACACCATTCCCGATGGATAACGCAGATTTGCCATTTGAATCAGGTTCTGTATACTTCATGCCTGTATTCAGTATTCTGTTATTCATCATTATTATGGTCATAATAAGGCGCTTTATCATATCACATAGAAGAGAAACTGCCGACAGATATATGTATCTTAAGCTTCACGATTTATCTTATAGATACAAAAAAGAATTCACTAGGGATTTTGTCTTAACTATGGTTTTGGTGCAGATCCTTCCTATTCTTCTATGTACGATGGTACTGTTACACGCAGCATCTCACAGGTTGATATATATGGCTATTGTTATGATTTCTTTTGTAATAGAATTCACATACCTCCTTTTATTCGAAAAGAACGAGCTTGCCTTATGCTGTCCTGAAGTAGATGCACTGTATTCAAAGCCTTACAGGACTGACAAAAACCTTCTTGAAAACCTTATAATTAATTATGAAACCACTCATAATTACACTTATGAAGAGGCTCTTGAAGCGTCTAAGAATCTGCTTTTTTACTCGCATCTAAATCATAGATCATCAGATTCTCCTGGTTCCTTGGAATGCCTAGAAGCAGCGATTTTTGATCTGTTACTAAAGATATCTAATTCAAGAGATCATGACTATACACTGTCCTATGATTTTTCTGATGAAGAGGAAAAGACAAGTATAACCGAGTTTATGAATAAATTAAGCGAACGCATGAATATATGCATCACTACAAGGAGAACCACATGAAATACACGTTTTCAAACAAGATACTCAATATAATCACAGCTGTGATCTTTGGGCTCATCATACTTTTTATGGTAAGCATGCTTTTACCAGCGATGGGGCAGCCGCTTACATATACGAACATCTACATGACAGCGAATTCAGCATTTTTCTATGTCATGTTTTTCCTTGCCTGGTCATGCTACTTAACCTCTAAGTACATGCTCGCAGGATGCGATGAACTATGCACTAATGTTTACCGCTACAAAAGCTACAATTATGTGTTAGTACTGGAGATTGTCAATACACTAGCAACAGTGATCATATTCACGATCGCATGTATTATGTCTTCTCTTAGTCCCAACTTTGATTCTGTATATATGGTTTGTCTCCTTAAGAGAGTTGTTTTAAGCTTCTTTCTTGCTGCGACTGCCTCTATACTGTTAGGCCTTATCATAGGAAACATACGTAACAAAAAAGCCATCATCGTGGTCTTCCTTGTTACTGCCATAATCTTAAGCCCTGTATTCGCTACTATGTACAATTCTGCAGATGGAAAGCTTATACACATACTTGAGAATCTCAATCTCATACAATGCAATACATATGCTGTGGAATATCGTTTCTTCTTAGACAGTACCCCACTTTACAAGTGGATCAAGATTCTTGGAATCATAACTATACTTCTGATTCCTCTGATCATTAAGACTACAGAAAAGACCAAAGGTCGCATCTTAATATGTTCATGCTTATGTCTCATATTCATCGGCTGTGAAGCTTATTATTATGCTCCACACTCTTACTTTTATGAGTCATATTATGACAACTCCTTCATTGAGTTTTATAATAACCAGTCAGGCGATATGGAAGAAATAGTCGATTTTACGATTTCAGAATACGATCTTGATATAGACTTTGACGAGGGCATGAAGTGCCGATGTAACCTCACTCTTGAAGGAGAATTAAAGAAGGCCTATACATTTACACTATATCATACGCTTAAGGTTACATCTGTTAAATCGGGTGGCAGCAATGTGAAGTATTCGCAAGCCGGAGACTACCTTACTATATATGATCCAAAGTCTTCAGCCATAACTATCGACTATAAGGGCATCATAGATATGTATCCGGCCACAAAAAGCCTTGTATATCTTCCTGAATTCTTCCCATACTACCCGATAGCAGGAAAAAAGACAGTAGTATCTGATGATTCCGCTACCGCACACGTTATGAATGACTTCGCATCAAACTATAAGTTAAGTACCAATCTTAAGGACTTATATACAACTAACACCAATCACAAAACAAAAGGTATTATGATACTGTCTGCTAACTACGAAAAGAAGATTGTAGGCGATTATACCTACATAATCCCAAGATACACATCTCCTGCCATAACAGACCAGGATTTGAAGGACAACAACGCTCTTCTTGACGAGCTTTTGCCTTCAGATTACAACAAGGGCAGCCGCATCATACTCATCGACAAACAATATGCACTGACTGACCACTCTTATCATATAGGAGATGATATTCTGTATATGGCTAGTCTTCCAAAACAAAAAATCACCAAAGAACTTCTTACTACAGCGATAAAGGAGAGATTCGACCATGCTGAAGATTGAAAATGTACATAAATCATTTAAGAAAAAGCCGGTACTTCAAGGTATCGATATGACTCTTGATAACGGAATATACGGTTTCTTAGGGCCTAACGGCGCCGGCAAGACCACACTTATCAGATGTATAACCGGTTCGTATGAATTAAAGGAAGGCTCTATAACGCTCGATGATAAGTTCACTTCTAACACGAAGGATTATGCTGCACGCTTAGGTTACCTTCCTCAGAACTTCGGTCTTTTCAAGGATATGAAAGTAGGCGACGCCCTCTCTTATATGGGATATCTAAAGGGAATCAGCAAGGATGTTCTCAAGGATTCTGTCACAGCAACCCTTAAGGCTGTCAATCTCGACGATCGAATAGGTGACAAGGTAGGTTCGCTCTCCGGCGGCATGACAAGACGCCTTGGCATAGCACAGGCTATCATGGGAAATCCAAGACTTGTGATACTTGATGAGCCAACCGCTGGCTTAGACCCTGAGGAACGCATAAGATTCAAGAAGATCATACAATCTCTTGAAAAGGATAAGATAATCCTTATATCAACTCATATCGCATCAGATGTGGAAGCCATCTGCGACAAGGTAATCGTGATCAACAAAGGAAATATCCTCTTCACTGGACCTATAGAAGAACTCGAAGAACATGGAAAAAAGTACGAAGACGAAAGTTCAAGCGAAAGTCTTCTAGAGAAAGGTTATCTATGGATGTTAAACAAGAGATAAAAAGACTCAACTACCTGCATGTATTAACTATCTTCATCTATGTGCTCATCATGCCCTTACTGATACTCTTACTGTACAAATCAGATCCAGCAGCCTTCGAGGTTAAGTCTAAGCTTCTGAACTTACTAAACCTAACACTCCCTGTCACTGCGATACTCCTTCCCATAGCATTTTCACAGGATGCTATGGAGGGAGCGGGCAATGAACTTCTCTATATAGGGCACAAGATAAAGATTAAAAACTACCTCTGTGCAGCTTTCGTATCGCTCACTCTGTCTTTAGTATCATTCGTGATTAGCCATCTTCTCTTTGACCTAAGTCTTGGATTTACACTCGGAGAATATGCTAGATTCTGCATAATAGGCGCTTTTCTTGTCAGCATGTACTATATGATTCTCTACATAAGCGCTTCTTACATGGCCACCAACCTGATTGTCGGAACCTATGTGATCGTATGCTCATATATCCTAAGAAGAGACATCTTAGTATCATATTATTCGGACAAATGCTTTGACAAGACGCTCTTTCTTCACAGATACCTACTATACCTCATACTCATACCTGTCTTCTTCATGATCGGAA
>DOVJ01000140.1 GCA_003520145.1 Eubacterium sp. | reverse complement strand
ACATCCACATTCTTCTTTCTTCCGAGGCTATTAAGAACTGATTCAAAATCATCGAGCATCTGAACTTCATCTAATAAAACATAATACATTTCATTATCAGCAATTTTTTCCATTAGATATGGAAATAAGACTTCAGGATCTCGATACTTTCTATTCTCAAAAGAGTCAAATGCAATCTCAATAATATGGTTTTCATTAACTCCTTCATTTGCCAGATGTTCTTTAAAAATATTAAATAAAAGGTATGATTTTCCACATCTTCGCATACCTGTTACAACCTTAATTAGTCCGTTATGCTTTTTTGAAATAAGCTTATTCAAATATATATTTCTGCGTATTTCCATATTATTTCACCTCATTACTTATTGAACAAAAATGCGGAATCCGCATTTTTGTTCAATAGAATTATACCTCATAGGAATAGATTAATCAATATTCTAATTGACATTTTTGCGGATTCCGCATTTTTGTTCGATACGAATTGTAAGGAATAATATATTGTGCTTTATTGCCGGATATTGTCGTTAATAAACAACATATTGCATTTTATTTTTGGATGTGTTACAATAAAAATAACAGAAAGGAGCTGCAAATATGAAGATAAACAAAGATCTGCAGGAAAAGGCTATCGCATCGGAACTTTCAACTAGAATAAAGCAATACCGTATATCAGCCTCGATAACAAGAGCAGAACTTGCCGAAAGGTCCATGGTCTCAGTCGGAACTATAGCTCGTTTTGAGAATGGCAATGATATAGGTCTTTTAAATCTCATACGACTTCTAAAAGTACTTGATCTTGAAGAAAAACTCGATTTACTGATACCCGACCCGCAAAACAGACCCTCTTACTATGTAGATAACCACACTGCAAAGCAAAGAGCTAGAAAGCGCAAGAAATCTGATAACGATTGGAAATGGGGTGATGAAGAGTGATCAACACAGCAGAAGTAAATATGAAAGGCTGTAAAAAAACTATCACGAGAACGATTCGCAAGATTTCGTCCTAATGATAGTTTTTTACAGCCCCATTAACATTAGAATCTATATATGAACTTCACTTTACCGCTCATAACATCACTCTTTCCGCTAAAACTATCATAAGTTTTTGACAGCTCACAGATAGCCTTTATCCTCTCTATCAAGCCATCTATATCAGCTTGATCCAAAGTATTTACAAGAGCGCCTATTCCTTCTTCACCGAATCTCGTCATACCTTCAGACAGTTCCTTACTTCCTTCTAAGAGACGACCTATGCCTTCATTAAGGGACTGCTGACCTGCTAAAAGTTCAGAAGAACCGTCCTTTAACTTTCCTACACCATCTGTATATCCTATGATTCCCTGATAAAACCTATTATAGTCATCAAGCTGCGCCAAAGCTTCACTGATTCTTTTTTTACCTTCAAGAGCAATGCCCTCATCCGGCATCTGCGATATAACATACCCAAGAACCGCACTATAGTTATCCACTGTCAATTCTCCGACATTAATACCTGCAGCTTCTAACTGTGCAGCTGTACTCATAAGCAACGTATCAAAAACCTTCTTTGCACCATCAACAAGGGCCTCTGAATTCGAATCAAGAGAAACCAATCCTGTATTAAGACTATTCATTCCTTCAGTAAGCTTCTGACTTCCGGCATAGAGGCTCTCTAATCCATCATACAGACTGCCCGCACCAGCAATAAGCTTATTCGATGATTCACTCAAGATTCCAAGCTTATCCTTCAGTTCAGTAATAGAATCTGTGTTCTTAAGTTCAATCTCGGAAAATGGCTCATTGGAAACTATCGTCATGTATGTGGCAGGTGCAAAGTCGGTAACATCTGCGCTTATCTCCATACTTTCAGGGATCTCGAAGATGCTCTTATCAAGTCCAAGATCATCCTGCATACCAGGCAGCATAATACCCAAAACCATCTCTCTGTCACCATCATTCACGATTCTTGCGTTCTTGACGCTTACATTCTTATACACATCATTGCTAAGAACTGTTCCTGTAGCAACAACATATGGCACATAAACTTCCGTATCTTTTCCTGATATACTCACAACAGCTTTCTGATTGTTGGTATACGAAAAAGTGATCACAAGATGACCTGACTTACCACTTAATTCCTCTGCAGTCATCTCTTTTCCATCAAGTGTGTAAGTTATCCTCACATCAATGGGAAGGGGCTTTTCTATAGTTCCCTGATAGTAGATATCACTTCCCTTAGCGTCCCACACTATACCATCTGCTGTTTTTTCAAATGTCTCGTCACCCTTTAAGTTAACGATATCAGAAAGTTCAGATACGTCCACAAGTTTATCTGTCTTATCCGCATTCCTAAGCCAATCGCTGACTAATATCTTATCTATGCTTCCGTCAGAATTGCCTATGACATAAACTGTTTCGTTCTTATCAACCGCTCCATCACTTATACTTACGATATCCTCATGTGATATTGCAGTTTCATCCGTAACTAAAGCGTTATCCTTCTTAGTATTATTATAAGCATACACACTAAGTGTAGAACCAACCGTTAATACAGTTGCCATACCCAGTGCACATAATCTTTTTACATACTTCTTATCCATATCCTATTCCTCCTTATTCCGCAAAGCTTTTGTGTTTTACATATAATACTATCCATCGAAACAAGCAACGACGGCAGAAGCAATATTACTGCCGCTGCGCTTATAAGCGCACCACGTGCCATAAGAAAGCACATAGATCTGATCATATCTATATCAGAATACAACGCTACTCCGAAAGTTGCCATAAAAAATCCCAGAGCGCTTACAAGTATCGCAGGAAGCGACGTGGTAAGCGCGATATAAACAGCATCTTCTTTTTTCCTATTCTGTCTTTCCTTACGATACCTGGTAGTCATAAGAATTGCGTAATCCACAGTTGCGCCTAACTGTATAGTACTTACACAGATAGGTGCGATAAACGGAAGCTTAGTTCCTGTATAATAAGGTATTCCAAGATTAATGAATATCGCAAATTCGATGACTGCCACAAGTATTACTGGCAACGTAGGACTCTTTAGTACAAAGAGTATTATGATAAATATAGCTATTATCGAAAGTGCGTTGACTACCTTAAAATCCTTATCAGTTATAGTGATCAGATCCTTAGTACAAGCTGCTTCGCCTATAAGCATCGCATGTTTATCATACTGCTTTATTATGCTGTTAATCTCATCTATCTGTTTATTGGCCTCATCAGATGCAACCTTGTACTGTGAGCTCACAAGTATAAGCTGATAATTATCGCCCTTTAAAACTGCCTTGACAGAATCCGGCAGGATTTCCTCAGGTACGCTGCTTCCTATAACAGAATCGAGACCTGCCGCAAGCTTAACGCCATCCACAGCATTTATCTTCTCTATCATCTGTGCAGCATCCTTCTTTGACATATTCGAATCACACAGTATCATATGTGTTGACGCCATATCAAACTTTTCCTTAAGCTCTGTACTTGCAACCACATTCGCCATGTCCTTCGGCAGCGACAGCGTCAGGTCATAATAAGTGCCTGTATGTCTGTAACCGTAAAAAGCCGGGATAAGTATGATGATAAAGAGTATCAGAAATACTCTGTTATGCTTCGAAATCCAGAGTGAAACTCTATTCATAGCTGGTATCAGAGGTTTATGTCTGGTTTTCTCGATCAAGCCATCGAAGGTAATAATAAGAGCCGGAAGTGTCGTAACGCATCCGATAACGCCAAGTATAACACCCTTTGCCATGACGATTCCGAGGTCTTTTCCGAGAGTGAAGCTCATAAAGCATAACGCGAGGAATCCGGCAACTGTAGTCATGGAACTTCCGACAACAGATGCAAATGTTTCTTTGATCGCATATGCCATGGCCAGCTCCTTATCACTTTCCTTTTTCTTCTGCTCACAATAACTGTGCCACAGGAATATCGAATAATCCATGGTAACAGCAAGCTGAAGGACTGCTGAGAGTGCTTTAGTGATATAGCTTGTCTCACCTAAGAAGTAATTACTTCCGAGATTAAGAAGTATCGCCATACCTATACTTGCAAGGAATATAAAAGGAAGTATCCATGAGTCGAGGCATATCATCATCGTAACACAGGCAAGAACTACTGCTATCACTACATATACAGGCTCTTCCTTCTCGCATAATTCCTTAAGATCCGCTACAAGCGCTGACATACCGGAAACTTTACAGTTTTCTCCAGCGATTTTTCTCACGTTCTCAACAGCTGTTATTGTTTCATCTGCTGATGTAGAAGTATCAAAGAATACTGCGATCAGTGTTGCATCACCGTTGTTGAATGCATCATAATACTTCTTAGGAAGCATCTCTTTCGGGAATTCCCCATCAGTCATAGATTCATAGCATATGACCTCAGATACATGGTCCACATGCTCTATCTTCTGCGCAAGAGACTTTATCTCTTTGAAATCCATATCTTCCACGATGAGAATGGAAAAAGCGCCCTTATTAAACTCATCAAGCAGTATATTCTGCCCCTTCACAGTATCTATATCCTGCGGAAGATACGTGAGCATGTCATAATTTATCCTTGTTTTCATCATCCCTAAAACAGAAGGGATGAGCAAAAGTACCGCCAGAACTATTATAAGAAGTCGATACTTAACAATCTTTTTCGCTACATTTGTCATCTTGTACATCCTCCTTTTTCCTTTTATACTATAACAGCTTAATCTCACTATAAAAACGGTCAAAAAAAATGCGGTGTATGATTTTCATACATCGCATCGTAATTGTCCGATTTTCAGACACAAGTCCCTATATGTCTGAATTGTCTTTGGAGGCCTTCAAAAGAGACTGCCTCACGCACCCGTCGAATATAAATCCAAGTCTGTCCAAAAGTTCTACTGCATCTGCCTTCATACCTTGCCCAATCCAGTCGAATATAAGCCCCAAAAGAGCGCTTCTGTAAAACATGCTTATAATCATAACGTCACGTTCATCCACAGTAAGCCCTTGTATCTCCTGCTTAATATACTCTTTCATAAAGTAATCCAAAACAGAATTAAGATATCGGTCTATAACATCCTTACTTAGTGAATTATATATATGATAAACCGCCTTTTTGTTCTCAAGACAGAATCTTATGGCAAGCTTGCAGCCTTCGATCCATGAGTCAAAACCACCGATTTCGTTGACAACCTTATCTATCTCTGCCGTGATAATATCCTCCAAAAGAGCATATATGTCCTGGTAATAATAGTAAAAAGTATTCCTGTTTATACCACAATTATTCACTATGTCCTTTACAGTTATCTTATCGAGAGGCATCTGATTGAGCATCTCTATGAACGTCTCTATTATCGCTTTTTTAGTAAACTGTGTCATACAATAACTCCTGTCTTCTAATCCTGTGATTATTATACACCAAATCGGAAGAAAAATACAATTCTACTTTAAGGTTCATTTAAGTTTCATGCTATAAGATAGACATAGAAATGAGGTGATAGTTTTGAAAAAGCATATATATCCTATAGTTTTTTCACTGGCGTTGACTGGATGCGTAACTTACAGTTTGTTAGATGCATTTGTCATACCACACAAACTCGAGGGAGAATATATCGTTTCCAAATATATACAAACAGATTCGAATACAGACACAGATTACGATGTTGCTGTAACTGAAACGAAAAAAGATATAGTATATGAAACAGTCAGGATCAACAACACAGACGTTCATGTGGCTCATATATATTGCAGCGCCGCCGACCTTAAGACGGCACTTGCCAAAGACACATACGGTCTTAACATAACAGAAAAGACAAGCAGCATGGCATCAGAAGCGAATGCTCTCATAGCTATCAACGGTGATTATTACGGAGCGAAAAAAAGTGGTTACGTGATCAAGAATGGTATTCTCTACAGAAGCACTTTAAGAACTGATACCTCCAACGATGATCTTGTTATATATGCAGACGGTCGATTCGAGATAATAAACGAAAAGGACATAAGCGCCAAAGACCTTCTTGATCAGGGAGTGATCCAACTCTTTGCCTTTGGCCCTGCACTTGTTAACGATTCTTCCATATACGTATCAGAAAATGCAGAGGTTTCCAAAGCTATGCAGGACAATCCAAGAACTGCCATAGGTATGGTAGACATCGGACATTATGTCTTCGTAGTATCGGATGGCAGAACAAACCAGAATGAAGGCCTATCACTCTATGAACTTGCACAGTTTATGCAGTCGCAGGGATGCAAGATAGCCTACAATTTAGATGGCGGTGGTTCTTCAACCATGATATATAACAACGAGGTCGTGAATAACCCAACCACCTCTGGCAACAAGATTTCAGAAAGGGCGGTGAGCGATATTGTATATATCACTTTTTAAAAAAGCCTTGGTATATATGGCAATAAGCGCATCCCTGTTCATATTCAACGCTATATATACACACTATTCTTTCGGACAGAGTTCGATATACATGCAAAACATGGGATTGGTTCCATTCATAGGCGGAACCGTACTGATATGCTTATATCTTATTACAGAATATAGATTCAGCTTTGACCATGCATCAAAGCTCTACAACTCAGGCCTTGCCTGCATCGTAGCAGGCATGCTTGTAAGAGGTGTTATCAACATATCCGGTCGATACACCACCAGCGATCTCTTATATTACAAAGCCGGCGTGGTATTTCTTCTCCTATCAATACCCGTCGCGCTTATAGAGATCCGGAAAAAGCCTACTTCTTCTTACTCCTCTTAATATAAAGAACGGGACTGCCAATTTGCAGTCCCGCTTTTTTTCATTCAAGTATCACTAATTATGCTCTAGCCTTCTTAACTACTTCAACAGCCTCAGCAGTTAATTCCTTAATCTTATCGAACTCACCAGCCTTGATAAGGTCACCCTTAACCATCCAGCTACCACCGCAGCAGAAGATCTTATCGCAAGCAAGATACTCGCCGATATTCTTTGCGTTGATACCACCTGTAGGCATAACTCTAACTGTTGTGTAAGCTGCACACATAGCCTTGATCATGTTAAGACCACCAGCTGCTTCAGCAGGGAAGAACTTAACTCTCTTAAGGCCTCTCTTAACAGCCTGTGCAAGCTCAGAAGGTGTAACGATACCAGGTACAACCTCGATACCCTTAGATATACAATAATCTACGATCTCTGCATCAAAACCAGGGCTTACGATAAGTGAAGCGCCTGCTGCAACTGCACGATCAACCTGCTCTGTAGTAAGAACTGTACCTGCTGCAAGAACCATATCAGGATATGCTTCATGCATGATACGGATAGACTCCTCAGCAGCTGCTGTACGGAATGTTACCTCAGCACATGGAAGTCCGCCCTCATAAAGTGCCTTTGCAAGTGGAAGTGCATCCTTAGCATCGTTAAGAACTACTACAGGAATAACACCAAGCTGCTCGAATTTTTCTGCCATTGAACTCATTTTTAAAAATCTCCTTTTTTAATCTTAATGTTCGCATTCATCCATATGAGCTTTCTCATACTTGTTCTGAACTGCCATACCTATGACAACATCCACAAAAAGTACCGCCATAAGCATAATCGACAGATTCCTCGTATGATCATAGTCAAAGCCCTGGAGAATACTATGTCCATAATATCTTGCATATATGGCATAAGCCACAAGTGCGATAATAGTGAGTACTATGAAGATATATGTAATCATATATCTTCTAAAGAACTTCTCATAATAGCCCTTAGTTCCCTTATATGTCAAAGCGCATACACCTACGCCTATGACTAAGAGCACTATAGCTATAGGATCCAGGTTCTTATAATCACTAACTATCTTTCCAGGATATTTGGAATCCATATAGAAGGATATCGAATCTCCGATACTGACTGTATTACCATCTACGCCACGAAGTGCAGAATTATACGTATAACCGTCATGATCGTACTTAACCATCGGAAATCTGTCAGAATCATCCTCATAGAAAGCGACCACCTCGCCCGTAAGCTTGACAATACGCTTATTCTCTATAGCACACAGAACGAAAAGTACGATGGAAAGCAATATAGTGATTACGCCAAATGTGAAGTAGAGCCTTACTCTTCCTTCTTTTTTCAACTGATTTAATGTCATTGCTTCTTTCCCTGATTTGCTACGGCTTCCATCTTAGCCTTCAAAGCTTCCTGGTCGCCAAGATAGTAATGGTTAACAACCTTGAAGTTATCATCGAATTCATATACAAGTGGTGTACCTGTAGGTATGTTAACGTTAATAATCTCATCGTTGCTAAGACCGTCGAAGTACTTAACCAAAGCTCTCAAGGAATTGCCATGTGCAGCTATGATAACTCTCTTGCCTGCTTCCATATCCTTCTTGATAACCTCTTCAAAGTATGGAACTGCTCTCTCGATAGTTGTCTCAAGGCTCTCATTATCAGGAAGAAGTGCTCTGTCTACATCTCTGTACATAGGCTGCTTCTTAGCTGAACGATCATCGTTCTCATCAAGTACAGGTGGCTTGATATCGAAAGATCTTCTCCAGATCTTAACCTGCTCCTCTCCGTACTTCTCTGCTGTCTCTGACTTGTTAAGACCCTGCAAAGCACCATAGTGACGCTCGTTGAGCTTCCATGTCTTAACAACCGGGAGCCATGCTCTGTCCATCTCATCAAGGATATGATTAAGTGTATGTATAGCTCTCTTAAGATAAGATGTATAGCATACATCAAAGTCATAACCCTCAGCCTTAAGAAGCTGACCAGCAGCCTTAGCCTCTTCATGACCTTTTTCACTTAAGTCAACATCCATCCAGCCGGTGAAGAGGTTCTTCTTGTTCCATTCACTCTCACCATGTCTAACCAAAACTAATTTCATCATTGTGTTATATTCTCCTTTTTATGATGTCATTTTACACTATGAAAATTATACATACATTTGGCAGACTTGTCAAGGAATAAAGCAAGCGAAAGCATTTAGAATTCCGTCACATCAGCTTTCGCCATCTGATTTCCCTTAAGTATGATCATAGGGATCATGATTAGCATGTTACAAAGAAGAAATCCAACAAGACCAACATTGGAATAGTATATCATGTACTTGCCTGCTGGTATAAAGCAAAAACTGTTCAGCAGATATACTATAACAAATCCGACTATAAAGCCTACCGCCATGCCTATCAGATCTATGATGACAAACTCTGCCGCCACCTTAAGCTTTATCCTGTTCTTGGATATTCCGATCGCGCGAAGCACACCGAATTCATACTTTCGCTTCATGAAAAAGCCTGTTATCACGGTATTGGCAACTATTGCAAGTACCACAGCCACCAAAACCGCAATCGTATAGAATAAAAAGTTGATCGGCTCAAAATTCCTTTTTACGCTATCACTTTCGAATTCACTCACATATACCTTAAGCTTATACTTAGATGCGCTTACAACCTTATGAAAATCTCTTGTCGAAATCGTGTCCTTAACATCATATACATAATACTCATATGGATTGCCATTGTCACATATATAGAACACCTGATAAGCACCATCATCTATGATACCGTCAAGAGTGAACTCAGTCTGCAGCTTACTGCCCTTCACAGTCTCGCTGTTAACCTTGTCTCCAAGCTTAAGCCCTAAGTTATCCGCAAGATTCTTACTGAGCACCATACTTCTGTCTTTGATATTCGTAAAGTCCATCTCTATGCCAAGTACATCGAAAGCCTCCTTCATATCCGATGCATTGTTGAACACAAAAGGCTCTGTCGCAAGCTCAAGACCCATAAGTGATTTTCTTGTAAGGTTGCCAACATACCTTCCCCTCGGTATGAACTTTATATTCGAAAAAACCTCCTTAAGGTTCCCGACAAATGTATCGAAATCCTTACCATCTTCGTCGATAGACATCTGACTTATCCTTATCATTTTTTCGTGATATTCCGAACTCTTGTCAAAACTCCTCTCATCCGAATGTATGAAGTTTCCGATAAAAAAAACAGTCACACTAAGAAACATGAGAAGTATCATCACAAGTGAGCGGGAGCGATTAGCTCTTATATAATACATCGCGCTCATAGGTTTCATATATCTTTCGCCTCCTTGATACTGCTTATGTTTCCATCCCACATCTCAACCATCATATCCGCATCTTTAAGGATTGAATGGTCATGTGTGATAACTATAACAAGATTATTCTTAGAATACTCCTTCATAACCTTCATGACGGCAAAAGCATTTTCATGATCAAGAGAGGCTGTAGGCTCATCAGCAAACAAAACCTTCGGTGAATTGATCATAGCCCTTGCTATGGCTACACGCTGGCACTGACCTCCCGAGAGATTCTTAGGACGCTTCTTATATTCGCGTTCTGAAAGTCCCATCTTACCAAGAAGTTCTGTTGCCAAGTTCTTAGCGGTCTTCTCATCAGAAGTTGCCGCCACAGTCACGTTATCTATCGCATCCATATAAGGTACAAGATAATGCTTCTGGAACACAAAGCCAAATTCCTCACGTCTTAGCTTTTCCCTGTCTTTCTCACTGATATTGATAAGACTTTTTTCGTTGTAGAGAATCTGACCTTCTGTAGGCTCCTTAAGAGTAGATAGACAGTACATAAGTGTACTCTTGCCACTTCCTGATGGTCCCACTATACCGACAAGGCCTCTATCAGGAAGCTTAAGGCTTATGTTACTAAGAGCATACTGCTTCTCACTCTTATCCAAATTGTATATCTTGCTGACATTCTTTAACTCAAACATATCTAATCCTCCATCTTATCTACTGTTCTGATCCTGCTTATCGTATATATGACAGGCAGCTGCAGAATACCAAGTATCAGTACAAGCATCGCTATTATCGCAATTATTGAATCCGGATAATAATATGCACATATAAGTCCCCTTGGCACAAACATCACAGCCTTCATAAAAACCATCATCCCATAGGTAGCGATTACGCTAAGAACCACAGACAATCCAAACATGAATCCTAATTCTTTCATCATCAGTATATATATATCCCCTCTTGAAAATCCTATAGACCTATACAGACACAGTTCGTTCTGTCTCTCTCTTATGAATGATATAAAAAGTATTAGGATTGCAAATGCGACTAAGATCGCCACACCAAGAAACATATAATCAACTATCGAATCTATGATATTCCCGACTTCCCTGTCATAATCCTGTTTAACATGTATCGCATCCTCAATCACATCATCTTCGCAAGTATTAACACCTATCTTTTCAAGCACTTTATCTATATCCTGTATACTCCCATCATGTTCTATAACAAAGTACCAACCCGAATTCATAAATCCATTCGCCGTACCGCACAGCGCATACGAATCAGATTCTAGTTCTCCTACTATCTTAAAGCCCTCATCCCATACATCCTTAAGATAATAATCACCGACCTGATACCCGTTGTTCTTCATGACCACACTGTCAAGAACTATCTCACCATCAGTCTGTGGCAACCTTCCTAATATAAGCTTTGCGCCTATAAAGTCCAGATAGTCAGGTATCTCCTCGACATCCAGAAGCGGCTGATTATACCAGTATTCTCCGACAACATTTCGAATTAAACCGTTAAGGCACTGCGTGTAATATACATTTCTTATTCTATCTACACTTTCAAGTTTATTTATGAATTCTTCCCTTTTATTCCTTATCGCCTCGGTCGCTTCTTCTTCAGTCATTCCTTGGGTGCTGACCCCAAGCGTCTTGTTAGATAGCCTCGCATATATGACTTTCCGTGGGATATTCTCACATATCGGCTTTCCCGACTCTTTTATCGATTGCAGCATAAAGTTGACTATATACATACACATTATGCATATGGTAAGCGAGATAACAACGATAAAAACCTTCTTCTTGTTATTTTTCACGAATTTGATTGTTGACAATCCGCTCCGTCTCTTCATCATGTACATCCTTTCTGTATTGTTCTATGGTATTATCATAATACAGTCAAAAGAATTAAAAAAGTGACTGTGGTCATATTTTTCATATGACCGCAGCCACAATTAGTCCATCATTCTCAGTTATAAGCTTGTCATTCTTTGTTTTAATCAATCTTTTTATTTATCATAAATACCATCAATATAAAACGGTCCTGCTATAAATGTCGCAAAGCATAGCACTATAATACAAAAAATATAATAGGCAATAAATCTTCTATTTAACCTTTTATTCACTATCCAACTAATAATTATACTGGCCAACACCATCATCGATAAAACAATAAGAAGCCTATGGTTTGTTCCATTATTTATCATTTTGATAGTAAAATCTCGCATTTTCCGATATACCTGCTTACCTTTCTCCTCCCCGTATATCTTCTTAAGCCAATAACGATACCTGACATAAAGCGACATCATTGGAACAGGATGAATACTACAAGTATAATAAGTCACATTCTCAAAATTCATAAATCCGCACACAATTGTAATTAATACAGTTGTCCAATCAACAAATGCACTTAATATGCGAAATGTCTTCTCTTTCATTGTTTATCCTTTTCCTTTAATTGCTTTTTATTCATAGATTCCGATTTACATCCTACATAAGCCAATATACTCGTCATCACAATTATTATTGGTTTCAACCAGGCCTTTGAACGATCACCACTCACATAAAGCTCTCCAAAATAGGCACCCCCGTATAAAACATACAATATAGTATAATTTGAGTCTCTTATTTACCTTAGTAGTTTTATATAGGATAATCCAATTCTATCACATATTTTTTATGGGTCAATCATTTTTTTCGTAATCATGTCCCATTTTTCTGAGATATTGACATTCTATATATATAGGGGATGTGTTCTTGTTATACATAACTATTTATGTTATAATTAAGGAGGTATCATTATGACAATTGATGATAACAAAGACATTCATATAACGGACGACTATATGTTCTATTCCGTCATGGAAGCGATGCCAAACTGTTGCCAGAAGATAATCGAATTGGCAATCGGCAAGAAGACAAAAGAGATCAAGATAAGATCTCAGATGAATTTCAAGCAGACTGCTTCATCTAAGGGCATAGTCATAGACGTACATGCCTATGATGAAGATGCCTGGTACACGGTTGAGATGCAGACTTGTAACACCGATGACATACCAAAGCGCGCAAGGTACTACCACAGCGAAACTGATATGGCATGCATAAGGAAAGGCGAATTCTACAGAAACATAAAGGATAACCACGTTATCTTCATCTGCAACTTCGACCTGTTCAAACAGGGATTACCTGTGTATAGGATAAACAAGATTCTTAATAGTGATCTTAATTCACCTTATACAGACGGCCAGTACACAGTGTTTCTGAACGCTCAGTACAAGAATCCCGAAGGTGCCGATAAGGACGTATTATCACTTCTTGACTACATAGGAAAACAGAAAGTCTGTGATGAATTAACAAGTTCACTTGATACAAAAGTGAAAGAGTTTATGAATAACGATGTTTGGAGGAATCAGTACATGGACGCAAGACAGGAAGAGATGAGAACTGAATATCGTGGCTATGTAAAAGGAAAAGACGAAGGACGTGCAGAAGCTTACTTCACGCTTCTTAAAGAAGGTAAGATTACTGTATCCGACGTTGCTAAAGCCCTTGAGATAACCGAAGCAGAGGTTAAAGAAAGACTCAAGTCAACTAACAAGCAGTAACAAAAAACAAGAACACATCCGTAATAACAAAGGGGCTGTAAAAAACTATCACTAGG
>DOVJ01000046.1 GCA_003520145.1 Eubacterium sp. | reverse complement strand
TTATTATATTATATTCCATAATGCTAATACTTTCAATATAAATCGAGTCCGCTTATGCCGCATCAATCTTTCGGTTCTTCTTATCAAGCTCTATTCCTACTTTGTCTAGCACCTGTTCCACACTGGATACCGGTATGACTTCTATCTGCTCTAATACTTCACTTGCAACATCGCGAAGGTCGTCCTCGTTCTCCTTAGGAATAAACACTGTCTTGACTCCTGCTCTCTGTGCAGCCATCAGCTTCTCAGGAAGTCCCCCGATTGGTGATATAACTCCACGAAGTGATACTTCACCTGTCATTGCAAAATGTGGGTCAACTGCCTTATCTGTTACAAGTGAAGCAATTGCTGTTGTAAGTGTTATTCCCGCAGAAGGACCGTCTTTGGGCACAGCACCCTCCGGAACATGAATATGTATATCATTCTTTTCAAAAACATCTGCCTTATCGGGAAACATTGTCTTCACAAGGCTCACTGCAATCTGGGCTGATTCCTTCATAACATCTCCCAGCTGGCCTGTAATAATAATATTCCCTTTTCCTTTTGTAAATACTGTCTCAATATACAGTATCTCTCCTCCTACACTTGTCCATGCCAGTCCGGTAACAACTCCGCTCTTTTGTTTTTCGGGAACCTTTTCTCTGTGAACAGGCCTCATATCAAGCTCGTCCCTTAATCTGTCTTCCGTAACTTCAAATACATTCTCAGGCTCCTTGGCAATCTCGACAGCCGCTCCTCTGCACAGAGTATCCATCCTTTTCCTCAGCCCTCTGACACCTGCTTCTCTTGTATACTCGGAAATAATCTTATTAATCATATCGTCCGAGATACTAATCTTTCCTTCGGGAATACCCATTTTCTCCATCGCTTTAGGAAGCAGATGTTCTTTCGCAATAGATAATTTCTCCAAAGGAGTATATCCCTCAAAATGTATAACTTCCATTCTGTCAAGAAGCGGACCGGGTATAGTATCAGTCGTATTAGCAGTGCATATAAAGAATACATCAGATAGATCATACGGCACATTCATATAATGATCTGTAAATGTATGATTCTGTTCAGGGTCTAACACTTCCAAAAGCGCACTTGCGGGATCACCATGATAACTTGCCCCTATCTTATCTACTTCATCAAGCACCATAACCGGGTTGGACACACCGCTTTTCTGAATTCCATCCATAATTCTACCGGGCATGGCACCAATATATGTACGTCTGTGTCCTCTTATGTCTGCTTCATCCCTTGCACCACCAAGACTGACTCTCGAGTATTCTCTGCCTAATGCTCTTGCAATACTTTTACCGATACTTGTCTTGCCTGTTCCCGGCGCACCCACAAACAAAAGTATTGAACCGGATTGTTTTTTCTTAAGATTCATTACTGCAATCTGCTGAATAATACGTTTTTTGACTTTCTTAAGACCAAAGTGTTCTTCATCAAGTATCTTCGAAGCAAAGTCAAGGTCTATATTCTTAGGGTCTTCACTCTTCCATGATAAGGATGTTACAAAATCAAGATAATCGTACAGCATACCTGTCTCGGATGAATGTGAACCCTCCTGCTTAAGCCTGTTTAGAACTTTTCTTGCTTCAGCTTCGGCAGTCTCATTCATACCGGCATTGTCTATCTTCATCTCGAACTTTCTGACATCAGTAACCTTCTCGGGATGTAGTTCATCAAGCTCTTTTTGTAAGTATTCCATCTGCTTTTTTATCGCAGACTCCTTGTACATATTCTGATACTCTTCCTGCTGTGCGAAGGATGCATCGGAAGATACCTTCGCAACCTCAATATATTCGTAGAGCATCCTCTCAATTTCTTCGGTTCTCTTCTTAAGAGAGTCAATTTCAAGAAGTGAATACTGTTCTTCATTGGAAATTGTCATCCATATCGACATAGCGCATACAGTCTCTTCAAGAGAATTGAATTGTGATATGAATGCCTTAGCACTCTGTCCCCATGAGTAATTGCTCACATATTCATTCATCTCTTTCCTTATCTGTTCAAGCTTCTTAGAACGAAGCTCCTCGGAGATATCAATCGTAACAGGATTCCTTCTGATAGAAAGCTCTATAGAATAATCCTGATTAATTGAGACATCATCTATATATACTCTCTCTCCTGCCATTACTTCAACATATCCTTCTGCACTTATAGAGCTAATATTGCCTGTAACAGCCAACGGATAGAAGCTGTCTTCCTTGTACTCCTCCTTGGGTATATCCTCCTTCTTGACAAGCATAACAACCTTCTCACCAATAGCAACTCTGCCGGAAAGGCTTTTGAACTCGTCAGTCCTAAAGTATATTCTTGAATATGGTAAAATCATCTTGTTATATACAGGTACTACTATCATGTCATATCTCCTTTCGTGATTATCTAATATATAAAATCAATTGTGCGCAAGTTTACTAGCACTCTTTATATATGAGTGCTAGTAATGAGATGATAACACGATTATATATAGATGTCAACATATATTATATCTTCCTTATTAGCAGTACCACCCATGAAGCAATCAGTACTATAAAAAACGCTGCAACAAGTCTTACCATATTACAATGTGCCAGCTCTACAGCGAAAAGGAACACATATCCGAACACAATCATAATTGCAATCAGAACCGCATATAATCCACTGTATAATATATCTACCTTATCAATACCGCCTTTGTTCTTCTCAAATATAAAATTCTCCATAAAAAAATCTCCCTTCATAATCAACTCAAATCAATGTTGAGTCTATTATAGAGGAAGATATGTACTATAATTGGGACACTACTTTTTCATTTAACCTTTCATTTAACTCACATCTTCTTCTCCTGCCAATTCCCTGCAAAATCAAGAAGAATCTCATCAGGAGAAAACTTCCTAAGAACATAAGTTATCTTAGCGGC
>DOVJ01000178.1 GCA_003520145.1 Eubacterium sp. | reverse complement strand
GATTTCTATACTCTCGCGTGCATCAATTGGCAAAGCCCTCTCGCAAACTCGCGCACTTCGTGCGCTCAAACACGTGCTTCGGGCTTTGCATTAGCACGCTCGAGTATAACGAAATCTTGCAATTGTTCCTGTGATTGGTTTTTACATCTTTATTTTTGACAAACAGCACTTGTTTGCGCAGTCAAACATCCAATGTGTGGGCGTAAAACATATGAAAAAACCCCTTAGCACTAAGAGGGTGGTGCTAAGGGGTTTTATGTATAAAATAAAATGTTATTCCATAGATGAAACAGCCTTTGAAAGACGTGAGATCTTTCTTGCTACGTTGTTCTTGTGGTATACACCCTTTGAACCAGCTGTTGCGATAACGCTTGTAGCTTCAACAAGAGCAGCTTCTGCTTCCTGCTTATTACCATCAACTACAGCCTTCTCTACTTTCTTAACATAAGTCTTAACCTTCGACTTGATAGCTTTGTTTCTCTCAGTTCTAATCTGAGCAACAAGAATTCTCTTCTTAGCAGATTTGATGTTAGCCAATTGTTACACCTCCATTTACAAAAAACTTTTATATAGTGTTCACAAAGTAGCCGGACACGGACGAACTAATGTAAACATACTAATACAGTATATATCACATAAATGTATTAGTCAAGAGTTTTTTTGAAAAAATTTGATTTGAAAATTCGTCCAAATCAGTAGTCAAATCACTCTGTTTATGTTATAATATATGAATATTGCGATGTCAAGAGCAAATATTAGTATTATAAGGATTAATTCATGAATAATTACGATCAGAGCAAAATAAGGAATTTTTGTATAATCGCACATATCGATCACGGCAAATCCACTTTAGCGGACAGAATCATCGAGAAAACCGGTCTTCTTACCAAAAGAGAGATGCAGGATCAGATTCTTGACAACATGGATATCGAGAGAGAAAGAGGTATAACTATCAAGGCCCAGACTGTTAGAATAGTATATGAGGCTAAAGATGGCAACGAATATATATTTAACCTCATCGATACTCCTGGTCATGTGGATTTTAATTATGAGGTTTCCAGAAGTCTTGCGGCGTGTGATGGTGCTGTACTTGTCGTAGACGCTGCCCAGGGTATAGAAGCGCAGACTCTTGCCAATGTATATCTTGCGCTTGAGCATGATCTGGATGTTATACCTGTTATCAACAAGATCGATCTTCCGAGTGCAGATCCACAAAAGGTTATCAACGAAATAGAGGATGTAATAGGTATAGAAGCCCAGGATGCACCTCTTATATCAGCAAAGAACGGAATCAATATCGAGGATGTTCTTGAAGCTATCGTTCATAAGATTCCAGCACCTACCGGAGATGCAGATGCACCTTTGAAGGCGCTCATATTCGATTCACTCTATGATGCATATAAGGGTACCATAGTATTTTGCAGAATCAAAGACGGAACGGTTTCTAAGGGCACGAAGATCCGCATGTATGCAACCGGTGCTGTTGCGGATGTTGTGGAAGTCGGATACTTTGGCGCAGGCAGATTCATACCTTGTGATGAGCTTAAAGCAGGTATGGTAGGTTATATAACTGCAAGCATCAAGAACGTTAAGGATACGCAGGTTGGCGATACTGTCATGGATAATGACAATCTTGCGGATGAACCTCTTCCTGGTTATAAGAAGGTAAACCCTATGGTTTACTGTGGTATATATCCTGCAGATGGTGCCAAGTACGGAGATCTGAAGGATGCTCTTGAAAAGCTCGTTCTTAACGACGCGTCGCTTTTCTACGAGCCTGAGACTTCTGTCGCGCTTGGCTTTGGATTCAGATGTGGTTTCTTAGGTCTTCTTCATCTTGAGATCATACAAGAAAGACTTGAGCGCGAATATAATCTTGATCTGGTTACAACTGCTCCTGGTGTTATATATAAGATTCACAAGACTAATTCAGAGGTTATAGAACTTACCAATCCGTCTAATCTGCCGGATCCGAGTGAGATAGACTATATGGAGGAACCTGTTGTAGATGCTGAGATCATGGTCCTTAAAGAATATGTCGGTTCTATCATGGAATTATGCCAGAATAGAAGAGGTACTTATGTCAGCATGGAATACATCGAGGAAAATCGTGTTCTTCTCAAGTATGTCCTTCCGCTGAATGAGATCATCTATGATTTCTTCGATGCGCTTAAGAGCAGATCAAGAGGTTATGCTTCATTTGATTATGAGCTTAAGGGCTATCAGAAGTCTAGCCTTGTTAAGCTTGATATACTCATCAACCACGAAGACATAGATGCGCTTTCGTTCATCGTTCATGCTGATTCCGCTTACAGTAAGGGAAGAAGAATGTGCGAGAAGCTTAAGGATGAGATTCCAAGACAGCTTTTTGAGATCCCTATTCAGGCTGCCATAGGCGGTAAGATCATAGCCAGAGAAACAGTTAAAGCCATGCGAAAAGATGTTCTTGCCAAATGTTACGGCGGTGATATATCACGTAAGAAGAAGCTTCTTGAAAAGCAGAAGGAAGGCAAGAAGCGAATGAGGCAGTTTGGTAATGTTGAGGTGCCACAGCAGGCATTTATGAGCATCCTGAAACTTGATGATGAAAACTGATATGAATAATCATAGATCATACGGGTTATATATACATATACCTTTTTGCGCAAGGCGTTGTCTGTATTGTGACTTTGTTTCTTCAGTTTCTGATAGCAAAGTTATAGACAGGTATGTGGAATATCTAAAAAAAGAGCTTTCCATGAAGCTTAAGCCTGATGATATCATCACATCCATCTTCATGGGAGGAGGCTCGCCAAGCGTTCTTCCGGTTGCTCATATCGAAGATATCATGGCTTATATACGCTCGTTAGTTGATATAGGTGATATAGAGATAACGATTGAGTGTAATCCAGGACAAGTAAGTATCTCTATGCTTCATGCACTTAAAAAATGTGGTATAAACAGGATAAGCTTTGGTGTACAGTCTCTTAATGATGATGAATTAAGACTTATCGGCAGGATTCATGATTCAAAGACTGCACTTGATTCTATAGCTATGGCTGAAAGTGTGGGGTTTACTAATATCAATGCTGACCTCATGTACGGACTTCCGAATCAGAGCATAGAAAGCTTTCATAGGTCGCTTGATGGGATATTAGACAGTGGTGTAACACATCTGTCAGCTTACTCATTGATTCTTGAAGAGGGAACTTATCTATATGAGAATCGTGACAGATATACATTTCCAAGCGAAGATGAGATAGTTAGTATGCAGGGACTTGTCCTTACGCGCATCAAAGAATACGGCATGCATAGATATGAGATTTCTAATTATGCCATAGAAGGAAAAGAGTGCATACACAATATGTCTTATTGGACGCGGAAGAACTATATAGGTGTAGGACTTGCGGCAGCTTCTCTTATAGATGATGTGCGTATGACTAACACTTCTGTTATGAGTGATTACATACAGCTTATCGACGATGGCAAACTGCCTGTCTTTGAAGAAGAGTACTTGACTCGTGAGGATGCGATGGCAGAGTGCATGTTTCTTGGACTTCGGACAACTCATGGGGTCGATAAGAAACATTTTTACGAGAGTTTCGGTATACAGCTTGATGACGTGTATGGTGAGATTCATGCCAAATATACTGGCTTAGGCTACATGGTGGATGACGGTAAGAGTGTATATCTAAACGATAAGGGACTACTAATATCAAATACTATAATGTGTGAATACATGTAAGGAGGATATATGCTTTCAATGTTGAGCTTTGATAGGGACTTTCTTCTCTATCTGCAAAGCATAAGAACACCGGTTATGGATAATATCATGAAGTTCATAACCAAATTCGGTGATGCGGGACTTTTTTGGATTGGTCTTGCTGTTATTCTTTTGATCACTAAGAAATTCAGAAAAACAGGTTTGGGTATGCTTATTGCACTTACAATCGGTGCCATAATCACCAATGTTATACTTAAAAACTGGATTGCAAGACCGAGACCTTATGTAACTATAGATGACCTGATATGTATAATAGGTCCTCAGAAGGATTTTTCTTTCCCTTCAGGTCACTCGACGGCTTCTATTGCAGCTTCTTTGAGTATGTTTTTGACTATGCCTAAGCGTTATGGCATACCGGCACTTATATTCGGACTATTGATCTGTTTTTCAAGACTTTATGTAGGTGTTCATTATCCTACGGATGTTATTGCCGGTATTATGATTGGTGCCGCAAGTGCCGTCGTTTCGCTTTTTATCGTTAAGAAGGTAACAGCAGCAAGAAGCAAGTAATAATTGACTAATTGATGGTTTTATGATAGAATAATTGAATATGAAGTAATAATATTGGAGGATAAAATGAGCGAAGTAATCGTTGTAACATCTGGTAAAGGTGGCGTTGGAAAAACCACTACATCAGCTAATATAGGTACTGGTCTTGCTATGCAGGGCAAGCAGGTGGTTCTTGTGGATGCCGATACAGGTCTTAGAAATCTTGATCTTGTTCTTGGTCTTGAAAACAGAATCGTATATAATCTTGTTGATTATCTTGAGGGCAAGTGTAAGATGAAGCAGGCTCTTATCAAGGATAAGCATCATCCTAATCTCTGCTTGCTTCCAACAAGTCAGACAAAAGATAAGAATTCTATAACAGAAGATGATATGGAAAAGGTTGTTGAAGAACTCAAGAAGGATTTTGAATATATCATCATCGATTGTCCTGCAGGTATAGAGCAGGGCTTTAAGAATGCTATCGTAGCTGCAGACAGAGCTCTTATTGTTACAACACCTGAGGTATCAGCTATAAGAGATGCTGATAGGATCATAGGTCTTCTGGAAGCTAACGAGATGAAGAAGACTGATCTTATCGTTAACCGTATCCGTATGAACATGGTACAGGCTAATGATATGTTATCTATCGACGATGTTAATGATATTCTTTCTATCAACATAATCGGTATCGTTCCTGATGATAGCAATATCATCGTTGCTACTAACAAAGGTGAACCTTTGGTAGGTGGCGATACACTTGCTGGTCAGGCTTATTCCAATATTGTTAAGAGAATCTTAGGTGAAGAGGTTCCATTCCTCGATCTCACTCCAAAGAAGACTTTCATCCAAAAAATCACTGGTCTCTTCGGTAATAAAAACAAGCAGTAAAGAGAGGAGAGTAATGATATGAACTTTTTGGATTTATTTAAAAGAAAACCTGCCAGTAGCAGTGTTGCCAAAGACAGATTAAAGTTTCTCCTCGTTTCAGACAGAGCTGCATGCTCTCCTGAAATTATGGAAAAGATCAAGAATGATATTATAGCTGTTATATCCAAGTACATGGATATCGATACAGATGCATTGGATATACAAATCACTAACAATTCGGAATCTGGTGATTCAGAGGTTGGTTCAGGTCCTGCTCTTTTTGCCAATATTCCGATAAAAGAGCTTAAGAAAAACACCAAATAGATATGATAATCAAGCGATTAAAAAGCTATAATTACAAAAGACTCAACGTTCTTCTCATCATGGCTGTTCTTGCTTTATCCTACATAGGCATTAAGGTTGTAGACAGTGCAAGTATGGGAGGAGGACATGGTAAAAAACAGCTGCTCGGTGTAATCATAGGAGTGGCCGGTATGACATTTATGGCGCTCGTGGATTATAACTTTTTGGGTAAGTATTATTGGGGTATATATATATTCGATTTGCTTTTACTTGCTCTTGTTATAGTTAAGGGCGATAATCACATGGGTGCAAAGAGATGGATAAGTATAGGCGGTGGTTTGTCTTTTCAGCCATCAGAGGTTGCAAAAGCCTTGCTTATATTCTTCTTAGCCAAGCTTTTGACAGTCTGTATAAAGCAGGTTAACAAATTGAAGTTTCTGGCACTATATGCAATCCTGTGTGGTATGCATCTTTTGCTCATACTTGCAGAGCCTGATTTGTCAACCACTATACTTACGGCTACCATAGCATTTACACTCATATATTGCGCAGGACTTTCATACAGATATATTCTGACTGCAGTAGCAGTTTTGATTCCGTTGTTAGCAGGTTTGTATATATATATCAGCCAGCCGGGACTTAATGACAAAAGTCTTATCAAGCCGTATCAGAGAGATAGAATTATGGCATTTATCAAGCCTCAGGATTATTCGGATGATCGTTATCAGCAGGATAATTCAGTTCTCGCTATAGGAAGTGGAAAGCTCTATGGTAAGGGACTCAACAACAACGACCCTTCAAGTGTCAAGAACGCAGGATTTTTGCCTGAACCGCACACGGATTTTATAAGTGCTGTTATAGGTGAAGAGTTAGGCTTTATCGGTCTTGCTGTTTGTATCTCGCTTTTGTTTATAATTGTTGTATTGTGCATAATTACTGGGCTGACAGCTAAGGATTTCTTCGGAAAACTTATATGTATGGGTGTTGCAAGTTGGATTGGTATGCAGACGTTCATCAATATCGGTGTTGCTACTGAGATATTGCCCAATACGGGTGTGTCTTTACCTTTCTTAAGTTATGGACTGACTTCTATCGTCGCTTTATACGGTGGAATAGGCATGGTACTTAATGTTAGTCTTAATAGAGGTAAAAAAGAGTCATAAAGGGAGGATAATATGAATATAGGTTTGATAGCACATGATGCAAAGAAGAATCTGATGCAGAATTTTTGTATTGCTTACAGGGGAATTCTGTGTCATCATGAATTATATGCAACTGGGACAACAGGTCAGCGTATAGAAGAAATCACCAACCTTAATATTCACAAATACCTCGCAGGTCACTTAGGCGGTGAACAGCAGTTATCTTCACAGATTGAAGCAAATCAGATCGATCTTGTCTTCTTCTTCAGAGATCCGCTCACAACATCTGCTTACGATCCTGATTGCAGCAAGATATTTGCTCTATGCGATATGCATAATATCCCGCTTGCTACTAACATAGCAACAGCTGAATTACTTATAAAAGCACTAGAAAGAGGAGATTTGGAATGGAGAGACGCATATCGCTAAGGATTATTGCTCTGCTTCTCGTTCTTACGCTTATAGGATGCAAGAGCAAGGTCACTTACAGATCTGCTACAGATGTAACATACAATAAGAATGCTTCGTTTAATACTGAATTCAAGAATCTCTTAGGATCTGAACTTGTTGTTGTTGATCCGGATCTTGATTATGATAACAAAGATACAACAATTGATGGCAAAGCCGCTTTGATATACAATGTCACAGATAATGAAGTTCTTTTTTCAAAGAATGCTTTTGAAAAAATGTATCCGGCAAGTACTACTAAGATTCTTACATGTCTATGTGCCATCAAATACGGAAGATTATATAATATCGACTTTCAAAAAGAAGCAAAGGTAAGCGATTTTACATCAGATATGCCTTATGGCGCCAAACTTTCGGGCATATACAAAGGAGATAAGATTACTCTTGAACAGGTCATGTATTGCATGATGTTAGAATCAGGTAATGATGCAGCTATGATCGTAGCCGAGAATATAGCAGGAAGTGTTGATGCTTTTGTTGAGCTGATGAATAAGGAGGCGAAGGCACTTGGCGCTACTCATTCACATTTTTGCAATCCACATGGTCTCTTTGAAGAGGACCATTATACAACTGCTTATGATCTCTATCTGATCATGAATGCGGCAGTTAAGGAAACAGAATTCTTAAAGTACATCCAGACAAGAGAATTCGTATTTAATTATGTTACTGATTCGGGTGTTTCACGCAAGAGAAGTGTTTATCCAACTAACAAATTCTTTTTGAATCAGGCACAGGCACCAAAGGACATAACAGTTATAGGCGGTAAAACAGGATATGAAGAATTAGCAGGCAGATGTCTTGTTATCTATTCTTCAAATCCAAGCGATGACAAATTCATATCAGTCGTACTCAATGCTTCTTCGGGTACTGCTGTATATGAGTCCACAAGCAAGCTTATGAAGCTGGAAAAGGAGTAATTCATGATCAATATCATACTTGGAAGAAAAGGCGAAGGAAAGACTAAGATAATCATCGGCACAGCAAATGCTTGTATCAACAGAGCACTTGGTTCAGTTGTTTATCTTGATAAGGATGCCAGTCATATATACGATCTTGACAGGAGAATCAGACTTGTAAATATCTCTGATTTTCCAATCACATCACAGGATGGATTTGTAGGTTTTATATATGGTTTGTTGTCGGCAGATCATGATGTATCAGATATATTCTTTGATGGTTTCTACGATATATCAAAGTCTAATATTGACAATATAGAAAACCTCTTTAAGGTTCTTGATTCTATCAGCAAGAATTATAAAGTGGATATGACACTCAGTTTATCAGAAAGCATGGAGTCACTTCCTGAATATATCAAACAATTTGTAAAGGTAGTCATCTAATGGCTAAAATCATAAAGTTACCTAAAAAGAAAAAGGCCAATATAAGATTTATATATTTCATACTGGCTTTGTGGACAGTGTATGTTATTGTCTTTGGTATAACTTATCTTACCAGAAAAAAGGTAACCATCTATGAAGTTAAACCGGGTTCCATAAGTGAAAATTCCACTTATATTGCCATCATACAAAGAAGCGAAGAGTTGGTCACGACTCCTTATTCCGGTCAATGTAACTTCCTTGTATCAGAAGGCGAGAGAGTAACTATTGGCGACAATGTCGTATGTTACGATAATTCGGGAGAATTAACCAGTTACATCAATTCCTTCAACGAATCTTCCAATGAACTATCAAAAGAGGATTACAAAGCGATTGCTAAGGAATTCAATGAATTCAAGAAGGCATATAACAGTAAGGATTTTGCCAACGGCAATCTTCTTGTTGCAGATATCAATAGTAATATCAAAGCTTATATGTCCAAGAATTCACTCAATAAGCTCAATGAATACACAAGATCGATATCATCGGGATTCAATACCGTAAAAAGTGAAAAGACTGGTATAATCACATTTCACTATGATGGTCTTGAAAACATGAATTTTGATGAATTAAAGTTCTCAGATTTTCCTGATACGGTCAAGCCAATGAATAACATAGAGAATTATTCTCAGGTTTCAAGCAATTCAACAGCTTATAGAATCGTCACTTCACAGAAGTGGAATATGTACATCAAGTTATCAGATCAGGATGCCAGGAACCTCGCTGATAAATCTACTGTTAAGGTTTACTTTAAAAAGAACAATCTTACTATGAATTCAGCTTTCGAGATTGTGAATACTAAGTATGGTCTATACGGAAAGTTTTCCTTTAACAGACTTATGTCGGACTTTATCAACGATCGTTATGTTGAAATAGAGATAGACAAGAGCGTAAATGAGGGTCTGAAGATTCCTAAAACTGCGCTTGTCAAAAAGTCTTTCTATGTTATCCCGAAAGATGTTGCTTTTGAATATAATGGCAAGATGTCTGTTTCTGTTAGAAGAAAGGACAGCAAGGGAGAACTTAAGGATCTTGTCATAGATTTGAATATAATAGCTGAGGATGATGATAATTATTATATCACTGACCTTGATTTCTATAAAGATGACATGATCAATACCAAGATTAATTCCAAGTATTATGGCTCAGATTTCTTAACACTTTCCGAAACCAAAGAGTTTGAAGGAGTTTATTGGGTCAACAACGGATATGTAATCTTTAAGAGAGTAGAGATATTTGATTCTAATGATGAATATTATATAATCAAATCCAATACCAAATACGGTATAAGCAAATACGATAATATCATCTATGACAGTCATACTGTTAAAGAAGACGAGATACTATATTAAAGAGGCACATGATGATTTCAGAAAATTATGCATATATAAAGAATCATATTATAGAGATATGTAAAAGAATCGGTCGTGACCCTGATGAAGTTACACTCATCGCGGTAAGTAAAACAAAGCCTGTAGATGCACTTTCAGAAGCATTTGATGCTGGTGCTCGTGACTTTGGTGAAAACAAAGTTCAGGAATTGACCGAAAAGATGGATTTTTTTGCAAATGCTCATATTAATTGGCATATGATTGGACATTTGCAGAAAAATAAGGTAAAATATATAATCGGTAGGGTATCTATGATTCATTCAGTTGATTCTATAGAGTTACTTCAGAAGATTGACTCTATATCAAAGGATCGACAAGTAATCACAGATGTCCTCATAGAAGTAAATGTTGGTGATGAAGAGAGCAAATTTGGCTTAAAGCTAGATGAAGTTGAAGACTTTACCTCTTCTGCATCAGAGCTTTCCAACATAAGAATTCGTGGTCTTATGACTGTTGCGCCTTATGTTGAAAATCCTGAAGATAATCGTATACTCTTCAGGTCTTTGAAACTTATGCTTGATAAGCTTAAGAAAAAAGCTCAGAATAATGCACCATGTGATGTTTTATCCATGGGCATGACCAACGATTATGAAATTGCTATCGAAGAAGGATCTACTATGGTCCGGGTAGGAACCGCCATATTTGGCGAAAGAAATTACAATATATAAAAGGAGACTTTAATTATGGCAATCAATGACTTTTTCAGGAATTTAACTATCGGTGATGATGACGATGATATCGATGATGAATTCGATGCATCTGATGACTATATGGATTCAGAAGATGATGCTCCTGTTCAAAAGTCTGTAAAAAAGGCAGGCAAGGCTCGTAAGAACTCTGATAATAAGGTTGTACCTATACCTTCACATCAGGATGATAAATTAGGTCTTAACGTACATGTTATCATACCTAAGAACATCAACAACAACGATCAGTTAATGCCTGGTAGAGAGCTTTCAGATATACTTAAGTCAGGTTCAACTGTTTTGATCAACCTTGAGAATGTCAATGTTGATGTATCTCAGAGAATACTTGATTTTATCTCAGGTGTTGTTTATTATTCAGGCAGCAATATGACACAGGTATCACAGTCTGTATATGTATGCACTCCAAGTGACATCAATATATCAGGTACTGCAGCATCTGAACTTGACAGAATGAATGATTCATATCAGTCAGATTCATCTTATTCTGGATACAATAATTACACAAACAATAATGGAAATTACTATTAAAAAGCATCTAAAGGATCTGGAAAATCAGGCATATTCACGGAATATACCTGTTTTTTCAGAATTCCTGACACTTAGTGAGCAAAACGATGCACATGATGTGTTAGGTTCTAATCCACTTATATCCTATGAAGGTGGATTTGACATGGCTGAACGACGTATAATTGTATTCTTGCCATATGCTGAATATGAGCTGTCAAAAGAGGATAATCCTATAACATGTCTTATGGTCAAGCCTCTTAATCTCAAGTTCAGATCCATGCCCACTCATAGAGATTTTTTAGGTAGTGTGTTAGGATTGGGAATTAAAAGATCCATGATAGGAGATATAGTTATCAACGAGGATTGTGCTTATATATTCTGTCTTGATCACATATGTCCTTATATAATTGATAATCTGACGCAGGTTGGTTCAAGTCCTGTTTCAGTTGAGATATGTACGAATATGAACTTTGAATCAACTATCAAGACTCAGGAAGTACATGCTACAGTTGCATCCTTGAGACTTGATAATATCTGTTGTGCAGCGTATAACATATCTAGATCAAAGATGGCTGAATATATAAAATCAGGACTTGTTTATATCAATGGAAAGCTTACAGAATCTACTTCTTATAATCTCAAGGAAGGTGATATAATATCTATAAGACATGTGGGGAAGTTCTGTTATAAGGGCTATACTCATGTCACAAAAAAAGATAGATTCAGCATTATGATTGATAGATATATCTGATTCATAGCATGATCATGGACTAAAAAGGAGCAATATGATTACACCTATTGATATTAAAAACAAAAGTTTCAAGGGTTCTATAGGTTATAATAAAAAAGAAGTTGATAAGTTTCTCGAGGAGCTTTACGACGACTATGAGACTCTTTATAAGAATAATAAGTCTCTCGAAGAAAAAGTCACTCAGTTAAACACTAATCTGACTTCTTATAAGACTATAGAAAAACAGCTTGAAATGTCGCTTATACTCGCTAATAAAACAGCTGACGAAGTTAAAGCGGCCGCATCTACTGATGCTGAAAACATTCGTAAACAGGCTGAAAATGAAGCTAATCAGATTCTTCTTGAAGCAAGAGTCAAGCTTCGTAATATTAATCTTGAAATAGAAAACCTTATCAATAAATTCGAAGCATATAAGGCTAATATAAAGTCATTTTCTTCTGCTTTGATTGAGTTTACTGATAAAAAGGAACTCGATGATATGATGAGGTCAGATGAAAATAATGATAATGAAGGGGAAGACAATGTCTAAAAAATTAGAAGTATCATATAATGGTAAAAAGAGTTATGACATAATTATATCTTCCGATTTTTCCGAATTATGTGATAATATCGAAGCATTACAGGTGTCAAAGAGAAGAATCTGTATAATCACTGATTCTAACGTTGCGCCATTACATCTTGAAACCATAAAAAATGAATTACAGAAACTTGACAATCCAATCTACAGTTTTGTTATACCTGCAGGTGAAGATAACAAGACACTCGATACAGCTAGAAGTATCTGGACATATCTCATAGACAATCACTTTGACCGCAACGACCTTTTATTAGCTCTCGGCGGTGGAGTAGTTGGTGATGTAACTGGTTTTACTGCAGCCTGCTTTTTAAGAGGAATCAAGTTCATACAAGTACCAACAACCTTGCTTGCTGATGTTGATTCAAGTATCGGTGGCAAAACAGGCGTTGACTTCGATGCATATAAGAATATGATCGGCGCATTTCACATGCCAAAGCTTGTGTATATCAACATATCACTTCTTAGATCACTTTCAAAGCGTATCTTTAATTCAGGGATGGGCGAAGTTATTAAGCATGGTCTCATTAAGGATGCTGATTATTTCCAGTTCCTTATTGATTATGCCGATAAGATAAAGTCTCTTGATGATGATACACTAGTTGATATGATCTACAGAAGTTGCGAGATTAAGAAAAATGTTGTGGAAAACGATCCTACTGAGAAAGGCGAGAGAGCTTTACTTAACTTCGGTCACACATTAGGTCATGCCATAGAAAAACTTTCAAACTTCAGTCTGTATCATGGCGAATGTGTTATCTTAGGTTGCGTATGCGCTTTGTATATTAGTTTACAGCGTGGTATGATAACAAAAGAGAATTATGAGAATGCTCTGAAGTGTTTTAAGCTCTATGACTTTGAGCTTAGCTGCAACCTGACAGATGCACAGGAAGTTGTCAAGGTATCCAAAAACGACAAAAAGATGGATGCAAACAAGATTAAGTTCATACTTCTAAAGTCAGTAGGCAATGCTTATATTGATACTACCGTTACCGATGAGGAGATGCTAGAAGCGCTTAGCAACGTATTAAACAATGAAAAATAAGATTACTTATGTGCTTTTTGTTGTGGCTGTTACAGCGATGATTTTACTTGATCAATATACTAAGGTTTTGGCAAAAAGCAAACTTGAAAACAAAGCTTCGTTTTATATACTCAAAGATATCTTTTGCTTTGAGTATGTTACCAATAAGGGAGCTGCCTGGGGGATGATGCAGAATAGGATATCACTTTTTCTGATTTTCACCATAGCTGTACTTGTATTTATCATATATGCATATATTAAGTGCCCTAAAACAAGATATTATATGGCGTTCAGAATATGTCTGATGCTAATCTTCGCAGGAGCAATAGGCAATATGATTGACAGAGCTTTCAGGGGATATGTCATAGATTTTATATATGTTGAATGTATCAATTTTCCTGTTTTCAATGTTGCAGACTGTTATATAACTATTGCTACAGCAGTGCTTTTTATACTCTTTTTATTTGTATATAAGCAAGAAGATGATTTTGATTTTTTGAAGATTAAGCATGGATAATACATTTGAATTCGAAATCGGCATGGAAGATGTTGATAAGAGAATAGACTCATATATAGCAAGTCAATTAGAAGATATGTTCTCGCGATCATACATCCAGAAGCTGATAGAAACTCATGATATACTAGTCAACGGTAAACCGGTAAAACCAAGCTACAAGTTAGATGTGGAAGATGATATATATATGCATGTTCCAAAACCAGTTGAACTTGATGTAAAACCTGAGAACATAGACCTTGACATACTTTATGAAGATGATGATATAATAGTAATAAATAAAGCCAAAGGTCAGGTCGTTCATCCGGGCGCTGGGCATTATGAACACACGATAGTTAATGGACTATTGTATCATTGTTCCAATCTATCGGGTATCAACGGAATACTAAGACCTGGTATAGTTCATCGAATCGACATGAATACAACAGGTGTAATAGTTGCCTGTAAAAATGATATGGCTCATAGACATATTGCGGCTCAGCTTAAGGAGCATAGTATAACAAGAGTATATGAAGCTATAACTTATAATTCTTTCTCTGATCTTGAGGGCACAGTCGATGCGCCACTTGCCAGAGATCCTAAGAATCGCAAGCGTATGGCTATCGTTATGGGAGGCAAGAGAGCTGTAACACATTATAAGCTTATAGAAAATCTTGGTAAATATGCTCACATAAGCTGTCAATTAGAGACCGGAAGAACTCATCAGATAAGAGTTCATATGGCAAGTATCAATCATCCTTTATTAGGTGATGATGTATATTGTAATGCCACATCGCCATTTAAGTTAGATGGACAAACATTACATGCAAAGGTATTAGGGTTTATTCACCCGAGTACTGGTAAATACGTAGAATTCAGTGCACCTTTACCAGAATATTTCGACAAGTTATTGTCGATATTACGTACCAACAATTAAAAAGGAGATATTATGGATAAATATATAATCACACTTGGACGTGAATATGGAAGCGGTGGTCATGAGATTGGCGTTAAGCTTGCCGAAAAACTTGGCATCAAGTGTTACGATAAAGAGATAATCAAGCTCGCTGCAAAGAATAGCGATATATGCGAAGAGATATTCCAACAGCATGATGAAAAACCAACAAGCAGCTTCTTATATTCACTTGTTATGGATACATATTCTATGAGTATGACTCAATCATCATATATGAATATGCCTCTTAATCATAAAGTGTTTTTAGCACAGTTTGATGCTATCAAAAAGCTCGCTGATACAGAAAGCTGTGTTATAATAGGTCGTTGTGCCGATTATGCCCTTGAAGATTATGATAATGTTATCAAGGTATTTATACACGCGCCATTAGAGAGCAGAACAAAACGTATCTGTAGACTCTATAATCTTGGCGAAAATAAGGCAAGAGATGTAATCCAAAAGACTGATAAGTCAAGAGCCAGCTATTATAATTACTTTACCAATAAAAAATGGGGAGCCACATCAAGTTACGACTTATGTATAGACAGTTCCGTTCTTGGTATAGACAATACAGTTGAGCTTATTAAAAACTTTGTGGAATTAAGGAGAAATAGTGATGGTAACATATAAAAAATACCGTCATAACTTCTTTCGTAATATTATAAAAAACAAAATGACTAAGTATTATCTTCAGATCATACTTGTGTTTGTTTTACTTTCTGGCTTTATTCTTAAGTCATTAAGTGCTAATCAAACAGCTAAAGAAGGTAATTCTGATAAATCAGAAGCAGAGTCTGTATCTGATGAACTTGTTTCAAGAGCACAATCCATAGACTCCAATATATCCGGTATAGTTGTTAAGCCAACTGCTAAATCTTATACTATTAAGATTAATACTGGTAATCAGCATGTATATGTATATGATGGAGATGCTTTGATAAAGTGCTTTATATGTTCTATATCCTCATCTATCTATGAATTGTCTGAAGATGAGCTTGAAAACATAACCATAAGCGATAAGAAGGTTTGGCGTAAGAATAATAACAATACTTATTCTCAATACTCATCATTATTATCTAATAATCTGATTCTCGAATCTGTACCATACAAGAGTGCAGATAAAAATCAGATATTGAAAGAATACTATAATAATCTTGGGGGAAAAGTAGGAGATAAGAATGAGATATATCTGATGGCAGGTGATGCTAACTGGATATATAATAATTGTAATAAAGACAGTATTATAGAATTCTATAGCGATCCAAACGAACCTATATCAGAAGAGAATAGTAAGAAAATCAAACTTATGTGGTGCATAGGATGGGATCCGAGTGATACTGATTCAGAAAACCCATATAGCTCTACTAAGGTAAGTTCTTTTGAAGGTATATCAGATAAAGTAGTACAAAAGGGATCTGCTTTCAATCCACTTGATGGCGTAAAAGCTATAGATGAAAACGGTAACGATATAACATCTAAAATTGTAATATCCGGCACTTATGATACGAATACATATGGAGAATATATAATAACATATGTTATAGCCGACATATATGAAGGAAATCAGATTTGGGATTGTAAGATAACGGTTATATAATGCATATTTCTGCTAAAAAGGTCACTGTATAGTGGATAAAAAAGGGGCTGTAAAAAACTTGCAAAAAGATGACGAAATCT
>DOVJ01000067.1 GCA_003520145.1 Eubacterium sp. | reverse complement strand
ATATCGTAGATATAACTAACTATGTATGCGAAGAATATGGTCAGCCTATGCATGCATTTGATTATGACAAGATTGCTGGTCATAAGATCATCGTGGATACCGCTAAGGCAGGCGATACTTTCGTAACTCTTGATGGACAGGAGAGAACGCTAACAGATACTACTCTTATGATCAATGACGGTGAGAAGGCTGTTGGTATCGCAGGTATAATGGGCGGCGAGAATTCTAAGATTACTGATGATGTTAAGACTATGCTCTTTGAGGCGGCTACATTTGACGGTACTAATATAAGACTTTCGGCTAGAGCTCTTGGTCTTCGTACAGAGGCATCTTCTAAGTTCGAGAAGGGTCTTGATCCAAATACTGCTTATGAGGCTATATGCAGAGCCTGTGATCTTATAGAGGAGCTTGGTGCAGGAACTGTTGTCCCTGGTATAGTTGATATATATCCGGAGCCTGTTTCTGATAAGCGTGTTAAGTTTGATTATAAGAAGGCCAATGCTCTTCTTGGTACTGATATATCCAAAGAGGATATGATCGCTTACTTTAAGAAGGTTGATCTTGGCTATGATGATGCTACAGATGAAGTTATCGTTCCTAGCTGGAGACAGGATGTTGCATGCAACGCTGACCTTGCGGAAGAGGTTGCCAGATTCTTCGGTTATGATAAGATTCCTGTGACTTTACCAAGTGGCGAAGCTACCACAGGTAAGCTTTCTTTCAAGCTTCGTATAGAAGCTGTTGCAAGAGATCTTGCTGAATATATGGGATTTTCGCAGGCTATGACTTATTCTTTCGAGAGCCCTAAGGCTTTTGATAAGCTTCTTATCGACAAGGATGATAAGCTTAGAAAGGTTATTAGGATATCTAATCCGCTTGGAGAAGATTACAGCATCATGAGAACTTCTGCTTATAATGGTATGCTCACTTCTTTGTCAACTAACTATAACAGACGTAATAAGGAAGCTGCTCTTTATGAGCTTGCCAACATATATATACCTCGTGATGAGGAAATCAAGGAACTTCCTGATGAAAGAATGCAGTTCATCCTCGGCGCATATGGTGATGATGTGGACTTCTACAGTATGAAGGGTATTGTGGCTGAATTCGTCGCAAAGCTCGGTATGAAGGGAAGTCTTACTCTTAAGAACAACAAGGCTTATAACTTCCTTCATCCAGGACGCCAGGCTGATATATACTACTCAGATGTATGTATAGGTCTTATCGGTGAGGTTCATCCGCTTGTTCTTCAGAATTACGAGATAGGAACCAGAGCTTATATCATCAATCTTGATATGCCATCTATCATGCCATATGTTGACTTCGATAGAAAGTATGAGGGACTTGCAAAGTTCCCTGCTGTCACAAGAGATATTAGTATGGTAGTTCCTAAGGATGTACTTGCAGGCGATATAGAAGCTGTTATCGCTAAGTGTGGAGGCAAGCTTCTTGAGAATTGTTCGCTCTTTGATATCTATGAAGGCTCTCAGATTAAGGAAGGATTCAAGTCTATGGCATATAGTCTTGTATTCAGATCAAAAGAGAAGACTTTGCTTGATACAGATATAGAACAGTCTATGAATAAGATTCTTACTGAGCTCGGTAAGATGAATATTGAACTTCGTTCATAAACAGGGATAATATTATGGATTTACATGATTTTTATTTTGATCTGCCTAAGGAATTGATCGCACAGGATCCTCTCGAGGACAGAGCTGCTTCAAGACTTATGGTTCTTGACAAAAAAACTGGTGCGGTCAGCCATAAGCATTTTAGAGATATACTTGATTATCTTGAGGAGGGGGATTGCCTCGTCCTCAATGATACCAAGGTTATACCAGCAAGGCTTTTTGGGCACAGACCTGACAAAGAGGAAGTAGTTGAGATACTTCTTCTTAACAGAAAAGAAGGTGATGTGTGGGAATGTCTTGTTAAGCCTGGAAGAAAGTGCAAGGTTGGAACTGTTATAGAGTTTGCAAAGGATAAGCTTTCGGGCGAGATCATAGAGGTTATGGAAGACGGTAATCGTAAGATACGCCTTATGTACAATGGTATATTTGAAGAGGTTCTTGATGAACTTGGACAGATGCCGCTTCCGCCTTATATAACTCACGAACTTAAGGATAAGAACAGATACCAGACTGTGTATGCAAAGTACGAGGGTTCTGCCGCGGCTCCAACTGCGGGGTTACACTTTACAAAGGAACTCCTTGAAGAGGTTAAAAAGCGCGGCATACATATAGCCACAGTTACTCTTCACGTCGGACTGGGAACATTCAGACCTGTCAAAGTTGAAAATATACTTGAACATCACATGCATTCGGAGTATTATAATATTAGTGAAGAAGCAGCTGATATGATCAATCGTGCTAAAGAGGCAGGTAAGAGAGTTGTATGTGTAGGTACTACAAGCACAAGAACTCTTGAATCTGTGGCAGATGAGAACGGAAGGGTTAAGTCTTGCAGTGGATATACCGATATATTCATATATCCGGGATATAAGTTTAAGATTGTAGATAGGCTTATAACTAATTTTCATCTCCCGGAATCAACATTGGTCATGCTGGTGTCTGCACTTGCAGGCAGAGAGCATATACTTGATGCATATGCTGAGGCTGTTAAGGAAAGATATAGATTTTTCAGTTTTGGGGATGCGATGTTTATAATCTGATTTAACTACGGAGGTACGTATGGAAGGCGAGAAGAGAAGATCAAAGAGAATAGATCTGAATGTTACTATGAAGATCAATACTTTACAGAATTTTGAATATCTTATACCAGTTAAGAGCGAATTCGAGGTTGAAGTAGTTAATATCTCTAAGGATGGTATTGCTTTTAAGAGCCCGGAGATTCTTCTTCTTAATACCTGTTATAATGCGAATGTTATCCTTTGGACGAAGGAGACTTTCCAGTCGCTTATAGAGATAGTCCGTATGGAGAGCAACGATGATGGTAATACTCTGTATGGCTGTCGTTTTGTGGGTATAAGTACTTCTAATCAGTTTAAGATTGATGTATATCAGTTGGTTAACAACATGGAGACTAATTGATGCGTCGCATATTAAAGAGAATCGTTATATTTGTTTTCATATCTGTTATTCTTGAACTTACAGTTTTTAATTACAGATTCTATGAAAGCAGGAGCTTTAAAGAATATATACCTGAAGCAGACTTAGAATCAGATGATTATATATACGAGGATATAGATATAGATCTTAAGAATGTATATATTAAGATGAATTCTGATAATCGGATTAGGGTTACAATTTATGTTACGGATGAAGGCCATTCTTTTGAGTATGGTCTTCATCCTATGTCTGTTATAGCGGGTAGAGAGACAACTTCTTATGCGAGGATACATACGTCAGGAAGATGTCATTCGATAAGGATCTCTTGTGAAGGTGATTCTAAAAAATATATTGAATCAGTCAGGTTTAATGTCAAGACTCCTTTTTTATTTAACCCTTTAAGAGTTTTCATATGTTTTCTGATATTGTCATTCATAAGTCTTTATCGTAACATAGGACGATATGACAGACTTTGCATGGACAAAACTTCATCTATAGCCTGTCTGATAGCCATAATAGGTATCAACGCCATAATATTCTGCAGCGCCTGTACATTTAACGATATATTTGTCAGAAACAGGTATTCTCATCATGATCAGTATGGCAAGCTTGCAAAGGCTATAACTGAGGGGCATGTATATCTTGATGATGAGGTTGCGGATTTTTTGACTGAGATGGAGAATCCTTATGATCCTGATGCCAGAAATTCTAAGGCTTTTTACAGTGGCCAGAATATACTGTATGATACAGCTTATTACAATGGGCACTATTATGTGTACTTCGGCATAGTTCCGTGCCTCATGTTTTATCTGCCTTTTTATATTATTTTTGGTAAATATCTGCCGAATATGCTGGCGGTTATGACATGTGTCTTCTTCATGATCGCAGGTATGGTGCTTCTTTTGTATGAGATAAGCAAGAGAGTTTACAGCGAATCGCAAGGGCGGATTCCTCTTGTTAGATTTGTGGCTGTATGTGAAATAGCGATTTTTGGCATGTATATAACACAGGTTGTTAAGAGACCGGATTTTTATACAGTGCCTATAGTTACTGGCATAGCTTTTTGCCTGTTTGGACAGTACCTGTATATGAAGGGTTTTAAAGAGAAACCAAATTATGCTTTGATTGCATCAGGCTCTCTTTGTCATGCACTTGCGGTTGGGTGCAGACCGTCGTTTGCTTTGCTTGCTTTTGTAAGCGTTTGGCATGTTTTTTCTGACAGGAAAAATGTCTTGAAAAAAATAATATATACAATTTTCCCTTTTATAGTGGTAGCAATTCCAATTATGTGGTATAATATAATACGCTTTGGGAATTTTATGGATTTTGGTGTCAATTATAATTTCACTGTTGCTGATATGATACATCGAAGTCATGATCTTGACCGCCTGTGGTTTGGTATATATGGATATGTTTTTGCTCCTTTTGAAATCGGAACAGAATTTCCTTTTATCAATCTGCCGGAATATGTGATGAATTATTATGGCTGTGATTATTATGAAAAGCCATATGCCGGCATATTGTGGCAATTCCCGCAGATTGCCATAGCATTTTACTTCTTATTCAAGAGGGGGACTGTTAAGAATAAGTTTTTGAAGCTATACGCAGTAATCCTTTTTGTTATGGCAGGTATTATGATTGTTCTTGATATAGAGGCGGGCGGATTATTAAGGCGGTATATGCTGGATTTTTCGTTTATCCTGTCTATAGCAAGCGCGACTGTATTGCTGTGTATGTGTGAAAGATATAATAAAAAAGCCTGTACAAGGGTTATGTTATTGTGTCTTTCTTATGTTGTTGTCACAGGATTTTTTGCCTTCTTTTTTGATGGTTCGGATTCTATGATGGAAGGTTGCAGATCGTTTGCAAATATGGCGGCGGATGCTTTGGAATTGTATAGATAATGAAAAAAAGATATTTTATAAAGTATATAATCAGCGCGTTATCGTCAGCGTTGGTAGAATTCATAATATTCAGTCTGGTGTGTTTTTTTGCCCGCAAGTATATGACACTTGGAAGTGCCGTATTGTTGTCGACGGTTATAGGACGTATTGTTTCGTCGCTTTATAATTATTTTGTGAACAAGAAGGGCGTTTTTTCTTCGGATGAGCCTATCAGGACTACACTTGCAAAGTATTATCTTCTGGTAATTTGTCAGATACTTTGTTCTTCAAAGCTTATAACGATCATAGTCAAGCTTCTTGGCGTTGGAGATAATCAGGGTATTATATCGGGAACCAAGCTTTTAGTAGATTCCCTTTTATTCTTTGCAACTTATTATATACAAAAGAAGTGGATATTTAAAACAAAAGCATAAGAAAGGAAAGATATGGCGGATAAAGATTTTTTTATCAATCTCTATGATGATGAAGAAGAAGAGATTAAAGAGGTTAAGCCTGTAAGACGTTCTGCTATTGTTGAGTTAGATAATGACCCGCAGGCAGATGATATTAGATATAAGAATTATGGTGAACCAAAGCGTTCTGCTAAGGTTGTAACCAGCGAGAGAGAAAAGAAGAGAAAAGTCACAAAAAAGAAGAAAGTTCTTTCAATCGTCGGAAGATGTTTTGCTGCTATCGGAGTAACTTTACTTCTTGTTCTTGTTTTCTTATACGGTATATGTTTCATATTGATCAAAGGCCCGTCAGAATCAGCAAAGAAGCAGTTTGTGTGTGCGGCTAATGAGACAAGCGCTATGAAGTGGCTTCCATATGTCTATCTTAAGAAGTCGGAGGTAAAGAGTATCATAAACAGTAATACTATGCAGGAGATTGATGAGGGTACTGTATCTGATACAAATCTTGTTGTTATACCGACTGATAATCAGAAAACAGATGAGCCTGATATTCAGCTTCTCGATGTCAGTGGAAAGACATACAGAGGTAAGCTTCTTATAGTTAAGGATCCTTCAAGAGTATTTGTGGGTACTGTAGACAGATTCTATGAAGGAACAGGTATGGTCGTTGCCGATATCTGTAAAAAGTACAACGCAATTGGCGGTGTTAACGGCGGTGAGTTCGTGGATATGGGTTCTTACAGCTACACGGCCATGCCAGTAGGTCCTGTTATCAGCCAGGGTAAGCATATATTTGGTGATACTTATACCACATACAACATAACAGGTATAACTAACGATAATAAGTTAGTTATCGGTAAGATGTCTGTTGATGAAGCACTTAAGATGGGTGTGAGAGATGCGGTTCATACTCTTCACACAACAGGTCCTTTCCTTATCCTTAACGGTGAACCTCTTACAGTTCCGGATAAGGATGTATATGGCGGTGGTATGAATCCAAGAACCGCTATAGGTCAGCGTGCAGATGGTGCTATATTGTTACTTGTTGTTGACGGACGTCAGGCTAATTCCATGGGTGCAACCTTTGATCAGTTGGCTTATATCATGCTTGAGTATGGTGCTGTCAATGCTGCTGCTATGGATGGCGGTACTTCAACTCAGATGTATTATGAGGGCGAAGTTGTCAATTCGCCATATTCACCATCAGGTCCTAGAAAGTGCCCTACAGCTTGGCTTGTAAAGTAATATAGAGGTTTTTTATGTCAAAGAAGAGTAAGAAAAAGAATAAAAAGAGGTTCTGGTTTGGTCTTGGAATCTATGCCTGCGTTGTAATAATAGTTATATGTATCGTATGGATAGTATTCTGGAATTATATAAAAGAATACGAGGAAAGTATGCCGTCTAACGGCGTAGAAAAAATAATTGCAAAATTCAATTCCGGAGATATAGATGAGTATCTTAAGGAGCTTACTGATCTGTCGGAATTTGAAGGTAAGGAAGATATCGCCAATTATATAAAGAGTCTTCCTAAGGGTAAGTTCGACTGTATCAAGGCAAAGGATTATACAGATAAGAAGCCTATATATGTTCTTAAGAATGATAAGGATACAGTTGCCAGGATTTATATGAAGCCTGTAGGCAAGAATAAGCATTTTAGGATATGGGGCTTTGATAAATTAGAAATCGATAAGAGCGTCTGTGAAGTGTCAGTTACTATAACAGCACCTTCTTCGGCAAATGTAGTTGTAAACGGCAAAACTCTTGGAGAAAGTTATAAGACTGGTGAGAAGAAGTATGAAGATCTTACCGAGGCTTATCTGTATTCTGACTCGATTCCAAAGCAGTATACTTATGAGATTAAGGGACTTTTGAAAAAACCTGCAGTTTCATGTGAAGGTTATACTGAGGAAATCAAGGATAATACATATACATATACCTTCAAATCAGATGAAACTGTTGAGGCTGAGCATAAGGATTATGTCAAGAAGGTTACAAGAATCTACGCTTATAACTTCATCAATGTTATTGAAGAGAGGTTATCAACCTATGTAATGCCTGATTCAAATCTTCGTGAAACAGTTAAGTATACTGATACATACTTCTATCCTGTAGAGTACATGAGATCTTATGATCTTACAAAGCAGGAAATATCTAATTATATCAAGTATAGTGATGATTGCTTCAGCTGTGATGCTATACTTCATGCAACAGCATACTTCAGTGGCTGGTCAGTTTCAGAAAAGACAGAAAAATCAAATATACGATGTATATTTGTCTATAAGGATAAAAAGTGGTATCTCACAGATGTTATCTTTTTAGATTAGCATAGAATGCTTGCAGTAATAAGGAAAAATAATCCCGAGTAATGCGTGCTTGCACGCAATTGCTTGGGATTTTTTTCCGGGTGACTGCGAAGCAGTCACGCCCCCCACAAATCGAGTGTGCTATGCACACGAGATTAAGTGGGGGGTACTGCAAGCAAAGTGGAGTTATTATTGTGTATCGAAAAGTACAAGAATTACACAAAAATTTTTCTTTACATTTTGACTGAATACATTTATAATAATATAGGCGTAGGAGCCAGTAAGATTTTACTTACTGGCTTTTTTATAGGATAACATACAATAACGGAGGAAATCTATGGGCGGATTATTTGGTGTTGCATCAAAGAAAAGCTGCGTGTTTGATCTGTTTTTTGGTACTGATTATCATTCGCATTTGGGCACCAGACGAGGTGGTATGGCTGTCTATGGAGAGAAGGGCTTTGACAGAGCTATTCATAACATAGAGAATTCGCCATTCAGAACTAAGTTTGATCACGATGTTGAAACTATGGTAGGTAATATCGGTATAGGCTGTATATCCGATACAGAGCCTCAACCATTGATTATCAGATCACATCACGGAACATTTGCTGTAAGTACAGTAGGTAAGATCAACAATCTCGATGAACTTGTGGATATGATTTTTCATAATGGAAATCCACACTTTTTGGAGATGAGTGGTGGTGATATTAATCCAACAGAACTTGTCGCGGCAATCATTAATCAAAAGGATACTTTGGTGGAGGGAATAAGATATGTTCAGGAAGTCGTAGAAGGCTCCATGACATTCTTAGTTATGACACCTAAAGGTATATATGCCGCAAGAGATAAGTTTGGTAGAACTCCTTTAGTTATAGGCCAAAAAGATGATGGTTTTTGCGTATCATTTGAGAGTTTTGCGTTCCTGAATCTTGGATATAAGCAGTTAAAAGAATTAAGACCGAATGAAATTGTGTATATCACACCAGAGGGTATAGAGACTGTCGGTGCTCCATCTGATAAGATGAAGATATGTACATTCTTATGGGTTTATTATGGATATCCTTCTTCATCATATGAGGGAATCAGTGTCGAGAAGATGAGATATAACTGCGGCGCAAAGCTTGCACAGCGTGATGATGCAAAGCCTGATATTATAGCTGGCGTTCCTGATTCTGGAACTGCTCATGCTGTTGGTTATGCTAACGAATCTGGCATTCCTTTTGCTAGACCATTTATCAAGTATACACCGACATGGCCGAGATCCTTTATGCCGACCAATCAGTCTATGAGAAATCTCATTGCAAGGATGAAACTTATACCTGTAGACGATCTCATAAGAGATAAGAGTCTTCTTCTTATAGATGATTCTATAGTCCGTGGAACACAGTTGCGCGAGACTACAGAATATCTGTATGAAAGCGGTGCTAAGGAGGTTCATATAAGACCTGCCTGTCCGCCACTTTTACATGGATGTAAGTATATTAACTTTTCACGTTCTAAGTCAGAGATGGATCTTATAACAAGAAGAATCATCAGGGATCGTGAGGGTGATAACATCGCTGATATTAAAAATGTTTTGGCTGATTATGCTAATCCTGACAGTGTCAACTATAAGGAGATGGTTGAAGAAATCGGTAAACAACTTAACTTTACATCACTTAAGTTCAACCGTCTTGATGATATGCTTGATTCAGTAGGCATACCTGCATGTAATATGTGTACATATTGTTGGGATGGTAAGGAATAATACATATAATTTTAAAGCCCTATGGGCAGAATGGAGATATAATGAGTAAGAGAACAGATATTCATAAAGTATTGATCATAGGTTCGGGTCCTATCATCATCGGTCAGGCATGTGAGTTTGACTATTCAGGAACTCAGGCATGTAAGGCCCTTAGAAAGCTCGGATATGAGATTGTACTTGTTAACTCAAACCCAGCTACAATCATGACTGATCCTGATATAGCTGATGTTACATATATCGAGCCACTTAATGTTACAAGACTCGAGCAGATCATCGCTAAGGAGCGTCCTGATGCACTTTTGCCAAACCTTGGTGGTCAGTCAGGTCTTAACCTCTGTTCAGAGCTTGCCGCTAATGGTATCCTTGATAAGTATAATGTTAAGGTTATCGGTGTTCAGGTAGATGCTATCGAACGTGGCGAGGATAGAATCGAGTTCAAGAAGACTATGGAGAGCCTCGGTATAGAGATGGCGAAAAGTGAAGTTGCTTATTCTGTTGATGAAGCAGTTGAGATAGCTTCAAAGCTTGGTTATCCTGTTGTTCTTCGTCCTGCTTATACTATGGGTGGCGCCGGGGGCGGTCTCGTATATAACATCGAAGAACTTAAGACTGTATGTGCAAGAGGTCTTCAGGCTTCACTTGTTGGTCAGGTTCTTGTAGAGGAGTCTATCCTTGGTTGGGAAGAACTTGAGCTTGAAGTTGTAAGAGATGCAAAGAACAACATGATCACAGTATGCTTTATCGAGAACATCGATCCACTTGGTGTTCATACAGGTGATTCTTTCTGTTCAGCACCTATGCTTACTATCTCAGAGGATGTTCAGAAGGAACTTCAGCGTCAGGCATATAAGATTGTTGAATCTATCGAGGTTATCGGTGGTACTAACGTTCAGT
>DOVJ01000139.1 GCA_003520145.1 Eubacterium sp. | reverse complement strand
GCCACAGATGCAGGCACAGCCACAGGTTCAGCCTCAGCAGCCTGTTCAGACACCTACAGCTGATGCAGGTGCAGTTCCTTATCCAACAGCTCCAGCACCTGCTCCAGTAGCAGATGATGATCCTAACTTCTGGACATGTAGCTGTGGTACTAAGAATAAGGGCAAGTTCTGTCAGGAGTGTGGTTCTCAGAAGCCGGCTGGCGCACCTCTTTATAGATGTGACAAGTGTGGTTGGGAGCCAGAAGATCCTAAGAATCCACCTAAGTTCTGCCCAGAGTGTGGCGATAAGTTCGATGATGGTGATATAGTTAAGTAATCGATGTGATAAGAGATAAAGAAATCCCAGGTGCTTGTATATAGCCCCCTGGGATTTCTTATTTTCACTGATGGTTAATATAGCTATCCGTGTAGCCAAGCTGATAGTTTGTAAAATAATTAATCGAAAAGCCCTTTGCTGGCTTTCGTTATACTTGAGCACGCTAATGCAAAGCCTGTAGCACGTGTTTGAGCGCCCGAAGGGCGTGAGTTTGCGAAGGGCTTTGCTAATTGATGCGTGCGAAAGTATAGAAAGCGCAACCAGGCTTTAAGATTAATTATTTTACCTGTTTGTCCTACAGCATTTCCTTCGGATACCCGCCTCCATTGAGCTTTTCTTCAAACACATCCTTAGGAAGTGGTTTGTCGAAGTAGTAGCCCTGTGCGATATTGCAGGAGTTGGCTTTTAATATGGATAATTGCTTTTGGGTTTCTATACCTTCGGTGATGCACTCGCATCCGAGAGCAGCAGTGAGAGAAACCATAGTTTTGTATATCTGATGATTAAAACTGTTTGTAGGTTCGTTTTCATCTGGAAGGAAGCACTTGTCTATCTTAATAACATCCCATTTGAGTTGTTTTATAAGGCTTAATGATGAATAACCCTTGCCGAAGTCATCTACAGATACATGTATGCCTGCTTTGTTAAGTCCTCCTACGGTATGTATAAGATCTTTTAGCTCGTATTCGTTGACGGTTTCGGTTAATTCCATCTCTATCATATTGCGAGGTATATCATACTTATCTATGATCTTTATGATATCATCAGAAAGAGAGGAATTCATAATGCTTCTTCTTGATAGATTAACTGATATGCGGGACGTTTTTTGGTTGTTGTCAATCCATCTTCTTATATCTTGGCAAACAGCATCGAGCATATAGAAATCTAATTTGCATATATTAGAACTGCGCTCAAAGACTGGTATAAACTCATCTGGTGGTATGACATTATTATCCTTAATCCATCTGCAAAGTGCTTCAGCGCCGACAATTTCACCAGTTGATACATCGACTTTAGGCTGATAATATACGCAGAATTCTTTATTAGCGATAGCTTTATCAAACAAGCTGTCAATTGTTATCATCTTTTCTCTGATGCTCCTTAGTTTTTCATCATAGAAAAGAATAGAATTATACCTTCCGTTCATGGCAAGCTGTATAGCGAATTGTAGTTTGTCAAGAATGTATGATGAAGGATTATCTATTATGTTTTCAGTAATATCAAATATACCGGCACTTGAAGAAAGATGCATAGGTTCAAAGCCGTCCTGGAAATAAACATCATGTCCTTTAAGTATATCAAGAACTTTGTCAAGGTGGTCTCTTTTGAAGATCGCAACAAAATTATCGCCACCAAGACGTGATACTATTCCGTTTTCGCCTATTGTTGATGACATGATATTGGTGTGATTTCTCATCACGATATCTGCATTGGCTCTTCCTAGTTTTTGATTAACATAAGCGAAGTGTTTAAGGTTATAACGGCAAGCTGTATATTCGGGTAATCTGTTGTTCAGTGCCAGATTAGTAGCGAAGCGTGTAAATGCACGAGTATTATTATATCCGACTTCATCATGAAAGCCTAAGTCTTCAATCGCAGTTGACAACCTGTTTCTGGATATGAAGCTTATAAGAGAGCGTAAGACAAGGTCTGCTTTATCAATCTCTTCTTCATCAAGTTTAGGTTTCTTGCTCGAAACATATAAGGCTGATGTTACTACTGCACCTGTATTTGATATATGCTTTCTGCTGATAAGGAGGGTGTCGCCTTCTTTAGTATCAATATCACAGAATGTTTCACCGATATTTTTTTTCTCATATTCTTCATTGATGTAGAAGTTTATAACGCCTTTTTCTATTGTGAGCAACTCGCATAATTCCTTAAGTGTACCTATTAAAGCGTCTTTGACAAAGTTCTCTGGGTCTGTAATTATATCGATGAATCTTTCGTATAATATGTGAAATCTTTCGCGTTTATTATTATCCATATACTTACCTCATTTGTTTCCGTTAAGCTTTATCATAGCTCGGGCAACAGAATCTTTGGAGTTCTTCCATGGTTCGTTCTGGTACTTATAATCGAACTTCTTGATAAACCAGTCGATGTCTTCGTAAACTCTTTGCATATTGTCAGTAAAAAGCTTGTTGGTTGTCTCGAGGAATTCATCGAGCACAGAACCTGATAGTGAGCGGTTGGCTTCACTGATCAGAAGCTTATAATGGTCTAAGCAGAAGCCCTTTGTCTTCCTGTATGTCTGCTTGAAGGAATCGCTTGTTTTGTACAGATAGAAGATAGTCTGTATATATCTGTCATAAAAGTTCTTAATCCTGTCGCATATGAAGCAGCGG
>DOVJ01000142.1 GCA_003520145.1 Eubacterium sp. | reverse complement strand
CCTATACTTGGAACTTCTGTAACAGACTACGGTGCTGCTCTTGATATGACTATCAAGGATGGCAAGACTGGTATCAATATATCCGGAACATCGGATCTTGCTCCACTTGATAAGCAGGCAGAACTTTTTAAGACTCTTCTTCCTGATGCTAAGAAGGTAGGTATCCTCTACTGTTCAGCTGAGGCTAACTCTAAGTTCCAGGCAGTTGAGATTGCTAAGGAACTTAAGAAGCTTGGTTATGAGACTAAGGATTATGTATTCTCTGATTCTAATGATATCGCTGCAGTATGTACAAGTGCAGTTTCAAACTGTGATGCACTTTACATCCCAACTGATAACACAGCTGCTTCTAACAAAGAGGTTATCGATTCTATAGCTAGACCTAAGAAGTGTCCTATCATCGCAGGTGAGGTAAGTATCTGTAAGGGATGTGGTATCGCTACTGTATCTATCAACTACTATGATCTTGGATACGAGACAGGTCTTATGGCTTATGAGATCCTTGTAAACAAGAAAGATATCAAGACCATGGAGATTAAGTATTCACCTAAGGTTACATATCAGTACAACGAGACTATATGTAAAGAACTCAATATCAAGGTTCCTGATAATTTTGAGGTAGCGAAGTAATAAATATAATTATTATATCAGCGGGGAATCGGTATATATCGGTTCCCCGTTTTGCATATGGAGGAAAATGTGGATTTTACAGTATTATTAAATGCTATGCCAGGCGCCATATCGCAGGGTTTGATCTGGGGTATAATGGCAATCGGCGTGTTCCTGACTTATAAGGTTCTTGATGTTGCCGACCTTACGGTGGACGGTTCTATGTGTACAGGCGCCGCTGTATGTGCGATGATGCTTATGAACGGTTATAATATCTGGGTGGCTATGCTAGTCGCTTTTATAGCAGGTATACTCGCAGGTTTTGTAACGGGTATTCTTCATGTGGTGATGGGTATTCCTGCCATCCTGGCTGGTATCTTAACGCAGATAGCTCTATATTCCGTGAATCTTAAGATCATGGGACAGGCAAATAGAGTTATATCATCATCTAAGTATGATGTTCTTGTTGCTATTAAGTATACGAGCGGTGTGGATTTTTATAAGAATACAATTTTTATAGTTTCCTGTATGACTGTTGTACTCATAGCGATTTTGTACTGGTTCTTTGGTACTGAGCTTGGATGTTCTATGAGAGCTACGGGTAGTAATCCTAATATGAGCCGTGCCCAGGGTATCAACACCAAGCTGAATATTGTTATCGGTCTTATGATCTCTAATGGTATCGTAGCATTTGCAAGTGCTCTTTACGGACAGTATCAGGGATTTTCTGATATTAATATGGGTCGTGGTGCTATCGTTATCGGTCTTGCTGCGGTTATCATAGGTAATGTTATCTTCTCAAGGATATTCCGTAACTTTGCTTTGCAGCTTTTGTCTGTATCGCTTGGAGCAGTCATATACTTTATGGTACTTCAGATTATACTTTGGTTTGGTATAGATACAGACCTTCTTAAGCTTCTTCAGGCTCTTATCGTAGCTATCTTCCTTGCCTTCCCTTACTGGAAGAGGATGTATGTTCCTATGCTTAAGAGTATCAATAAGAGAAGGGATATAAGAAGGCAGAATAAGGTAGTACTGGCCGCAAGAACAGTGTCTAAGGATTACAGGGAGGTGAAGTGATGTTAGAGGCTATCAATCTTCACAAAACATTTGATCAGGGAACGGTTAATGAAAAGAAGGTTCTCGATGGTTTATCGCTTAAGCTTGATGATGGTGATTTTGTTACTATAATCGGTGGTAACGGCGCCGGCAAGTCTACTCTTATGAATGCGCTTTGTGGCGTGTGGACCGTAGATGAGGGTGATATAATTATCGATGGACTCAATGTTACATATATGCCTGAGCACAAGAGAGCGGCCTTCTTAGGACGTGTGTTCCAGGATCCGATGATGGGAACTGCTAAGAATATGTGTATAGATGAGAATCTTGCTCTTGCTTCTAGGCGTGGTGCGCACAGAGGCCTCAGAGTTGGTATCTCTCATAAGGAAAGAGAAGAATACAGAGAACTTCTTAAGACTCTTGACCTCGGACTTGAGAACAGACTTACTTCTAAGGTTGGACTCCTCTCAGGTGGTCAGAGACAGGCTATCACTCTTCTTATGGCGACGCTAAAGAAGCCTAAGCTTCTTCTTCTTGATGAGCATACTGCGGCACTTGATCCAAAGACAGCTGCTAAGGTTCTTGAGGTTACTAACAAGATAGTTAACGAAAATAAGCTCACAACTCTTATGATCACTCATAACATGCGTGATGCTATAGCAACTGGAAACCGACTTATCATGATGAATGAAGGTAAGATCATCCTCGATATCAAGGGTGAGGAGAAGAAGAATCTTACTGTGGATGAGCTTCTTCATAAGTTTGCTGTTGTAAGCGGTGAGGAATTCAATAACGATAGGGCGTTGCTGTCATAAATCTAAAAGTGCTGCAGGCATGGGTCTTGCAGCATTTTTAGTATAATGATCAAAATAGAGACTGTAAAAACAGTTTTGATTCGTTTTTTACAGTCTCAGTTTATTTGTTATTTACTTTTTTCTCTACTTATGCTAAACTTATGTTAAGTGTGGAGGTTTTCATGGGTAAGAGACTTGATGAAAAAGAAGAATTTTATGAGCATCTGAAGGACATCTTGTCAAACGAGAAGGTTCTTAGGATGAAGAAGTTTAATCAGCATAGCAATTCGAGTACTTTTAAGCACAGTATGCATGTGGCGTACTTTAATTACAAGATTTGCAAGAAACTTGGACTTGATGAGAGAGCTGCGGCAAGAGGCGGTATGCTTCATGATCTTTTCTTATATGACTGGCATGAATATGCTAAGATGACGGGAGAACATTTTCATGGGCTTACTCATCCGAAGCGTTCTTACATTAACGCTAAGAGAGAATTCGAGCTTAGCGATGTTGAGAAGGATATCATAGTTAAGCATATGTGGCCTATCACGATTGCTCTTCCTAAGCATAAGGAGACATGGGTCATAGTTTTTACCGATAAGTACATGAGTATCTGTGAGTTTATAGACAATCTGGTGAAGAGAGGCAAGGCATCATGAGTGGTATGATCGATTTTAAACCGGGCAATATGCTTTATCCGCTTCCTGTTGTTATGCTCAGTATGAGAGATGAGTATGGTAAGGACAATATTATAACTGTAGCATGGGCAGGTACGATCAATACGAATCCGCCCATGCTTTCTGTATCTATAAGACCGGAGCGCTATTCTTATAACATAATCAAGGAAAGCGGTGAGTTCATAGTCAATCTGACGAATAAGGATTTGGTCTGGGAGACTGATTACTGCGGTGTGACTAGCGGACGCGATGTGGATAAGTTTGAGAAGTTAGGTCTTGAGAAATCTTATATGGACGGTGTTAATGCGCCTGCGATCGCCAGGAGTCCTGTTCATATCGCTTGTAAGGTAAGAGATATACTTCCTCTTGGAAGTCATCATATGTTTATAGCAGATGTGGTTGCTGTGAGAGTATGCGATGCTTATATGGACCCTAAGGGGCGCTTTGATCTGGCGAAGTCAGAGCCTATTGCTTATTCTCATGGTGAGTATTATGAACTTGGTAAGAAGCTTGGTACTTTTGGTTTTTCTGTTCGCAAGAAATAGAGGTGTGTTATGAAGATCAGTTCGGTATGCATATCTAATTACAGGTCTATAGATTATCTCGAGATCAAGGATATAAGAGAGGTTCTTATACTTGTCGGCAAGAATAACGCTGGTAAGAGTAATATCATCGGTGCTGTTACTTCTGCTTTTTCGGGCAGGGTTATAGGTCCAAATGAGCGCAATCATGAGGGCAATGTCGTGATAGGCCTCACTCTTGACATAAGCGATGACGATCTTCATGTATTTCAAAGAAGAGCCATATTAAGCAAGTACAAAAAGTATGACAAGTGGTATGAGGAGTTCTGCGAGAAAATACCGTCTTATAACGGTGATAGCGTAACATTTGAATATGTGTGCACTATGACTGGTGATGTGTATTATCGTGATGAATTCATGAAGAATAATCCTTATATAAGCGAGATATTTCCGAAGGTGTACAGACTCGACAATATGAGCGGTATAACAGGCCTCGAGGACGATATACTCATGTTTGAGGGCAATGAGGAGATTGGTAAGCTTAGGGATAACAGGTGCATCTTCGATGAGAGCAGAAGGTGCTCGAACCGATTTGACTGCATAGGGCTTATAGAGAAGAAGAAGCCTTCTGAGCTGACTCTGGTAGAGAGCGCAAAGCTCTTTCAGTACAAGCTTTTTATGTCTAATATAGATGAATTCGCGGGTAAGGTGAACCGTAACTTCCTTAAGAACGGCGGAGCACCACTGACTATCAGCTATGAGATGAATAATGATGTTTCTTCGCTTCTTAAGTTTGAGACTAAGTTTCACAATGTTAAGAATAAGACTGTATCGAATCTTAGGGAACTTTCTAACGGTTACAGAAGCATCTATAACCTATCGTTGCTCGAAAGTAGTATCGATGAGAAGAATGCCCTGCCGCACATAATCATACTTGATGAGCCTGAGAGCAATCTTCATCCGAAGATGCAGAAGGTGGCTAGCGATATACTCTATCGTCTGTCGAAGAAGAATCAGATCATATTCTCTACGCATTCACCGCACATGCTTATCAACTTCACAGGTGATAATATCGCGCAGGTGAGCCTTGATAAGGAGTATAACACTTCTGTCGCGCAGAAGCCTTCGCTTAGCAGGATTCTCGATACTCTTGGCTATACCGCAAGTGATCTTATGGGGGTTGACTTTGTCTTCTTCGTGGAAGGAAAGCAGGACAGAACGAGGCTTCCTATGCTTCTTAGTAAGTTCTATCCGGGCGTTGATCTAAACCGTATATCCATCATATCGACTAACAGTTGTACGAATATCAAGACTTATGCTAACCTTAAGTACATGAATCAGCTCTATATCAAGGATCAGTTTCTTATGGTTAGAGATGGTGATGGCAAGGATAGAGAAGCTTTGACTAAGAATCTGATAGGCTTCTATGAGGACAGCAAGAGAGTAGATCTTGGCTACCTTCCGAGAGTCAGTAAGGAAAATGTCTTGGTACTTCGATACTATAGTTTAGAAAACTACTTTCTTGACCCAAGGCTATGTGTGAAGGCTAAGGTCGTAAGGAGTGTGGATGAGTTCTTCGATATACTGTATGCAAAGTATGTGAAGTATCTCTATAAGAATAACAGTTTTAAGGCCATGGCAGCCATGGGGATTAAGATAGAGAGTGTTGAGGATCTGAAGGAACACTTTGAGGACATACTTGTCTATGGAAGAGGTCATAATCTCTATGATATATTCTATGGCAGGTTCAAGAAAGAAAAAGAGGAAGAAGTGCTTAAGCGATACATAGAATATGCGGATCGCGAAACATTTGCAGATATAATAGAGAAGCTTGACAATATTAGTTACTTCAATGCAAGAAAAGTTAATACTTCTGAATAAGAAAGACCTCGGCGATGTGCTTTTTTCGCATGCGCCGAGGCTTTTTATGTGAATACAACCTGGACTAGTATCATATACAGCAGGGTTCCGCCGCCGATGCTTATGAGGAGGTTATGCCACTTCTTGTGAACTATGATTACGTAGAGTGTGGCTATGATCTCGGCTGCGCCGTGGTAGTGGCCGGCGATGTCCATATCCTTAAGGCAGTATACAACAAGCATCGCTATAAGCGAGTAAGGAAGGACTTTTCCTAAGTAGGTAACTGCCTTCGGTGTCTCCTTGCCTTCTCTGAAGAGGATGAATGGGATAGCTCTTGTTAAGAAGGTCATAACGGACATGACGAGTATGAGTATAAGCGTTCTTAGCATGATGTGTCCTCCTTAAGCTTTGGTTCTAACTTTCCTCTTAAGAGGATCAGGCAGAGCATGATGATCATCATGGAGAGGAGTATGAACTCTTTGGTGCCGACTAGCATAAGCGCTATGACAGTGGCAACTATGCCTAGTATAGCCGGGAGATTACTCTTCGCGCTTTCCCACTGTTCAACAAATATAACGATGAAGAGGGATGTCATGGCAAAATCGATACCCTTAGGGTTGAACTTAATCAATGAGCCAGCTAAAGCACCTATAGTTCCCCCCATGATCCAGTAAAAGTGGTCTAAAAGTGCTATGAAGAAGTAAAACCAGTTCTTATCTATGCCTTCGGGAACTTTTGTCCTGTATATGAGTGAGTAGGTCTCGTCAGTAAGTGAGAAGATCATATAGGGCTTTTTTGCTTTCATACCTTCGAACTTATCAAACATAGACAGACCGTAGAAGAGATGGCGGGCATTGACCATGAAGGTCATGAATGCGCTTGTAAGAACAGAAGCACCGCCGCTTAGCAGAGCAACTGCCAGAAACTGACCGCTACCTGCATATATGATAAGGGACATGAATATCGCCCAACAGAAATGGTATCCCTTACTGACTAAGGATACGCCAAAGGCGATACCCAAAAAAAGATAGCCCATAAGAACCGGAAAGGTACATGGGGCTGCCGCTTTAAATGCTTTCTTTCGCATAATAGTTTCCTTTTCAGAAAAATAAGAGGGGGCTTTTTAAGCAGCCCCTCTTTTGATGATTGTTTTAACTTTTTTCTTGCAATTATTCTTCGCTTATAGCACCCATAGGACATACAGAAGCACAGCCTCCGCATGAGATACAGGCATCCTTATTAATCTCGTACTTTCCATCGCCCTCAGCTATAGCCTCTACAGGACACTGAGCAGCACAGGCGCCACACATAACGCAAGCATCACCGATTACAAATGCCATTGTGTAAACCTCCTTATTCTTGATAGGGTTATTATACTATAGTTGAGAAAAATATTCAATAACTATTTTTCCAATCCGTGTTCTCTTCTTACATCATGAAGTCCCTTAAGTATGATATCTCTTGCTTTAACCGCATCTTCCTTGGATAGAGGCGGTGTATCCTTAAGTGGATATGGGATGCCGAGGTTCTCGTACTTAGGGATGGCCATATTGTGATAAGGAAGGACATCGAGTGACTTAAGGTTTCGTAGAAGTCCTATAAAGCGTCCTGTTTCGTATAACCAGTGTTCATCGTAGGTTATACCAGGAACTACTACATGTCGTATCCAGACTGGGACTTTCTCTTCTTCAAGGAAGTGTGCGAAGGCTAAGATGCCGTCGTTAGGTTGTGATGTGAGCTTCTTATGCTCTTCGGGGTCGATATGCTTTATATCAAGCATAACAAGAGATGTTACCTTGGCAAGAGCTCTGCACTTTGCTACATAGGTCTCGTTAGCTGGATTGAAGGCTATACCAGAGGTGTCAAGACATGTGTGTATTCCTCTTTTTTGGCACTCGGTAAATAGAGCTGTTACGAAGTCAATCTGCATCATAGGCTCGCCGCCTGTGCAGGTGATTCCACCTGCTTTGTAGAATTCTTTGCCTTTTTCATATTCTGTTAGGATATCATTTACTGTCATATCTTTGCCACCGTGCATAGGCCAGGTGTCAGGATTGTGACAGTACTGACAACGCATAGGACAGCCCTGAAGAAAGACTACATATCTGGTGCCAGGACCGTCTACAGTGCCGAATGATTCGAGAGAGTGTATATGTCCGACTACGGACAAGTTATCGCTGTTCATATCTGCTCCTTTTAATATTGGTTTTTATATTGTTAGCCAATAAAAAAGGATGTAAAAACCAATCACGAGGACGATTCGCAAGATTTCGTCATCTTTTTGCAAGTTCGCTGCAAGTGCGGGCGAAC
>DOVJ01000053.1 GCA_003520145.1 Eubacterium sp. | reverse complement strand
GAGAAAACTTAAAGCAGAAGGAAAGCTAGATGACCAGGAAGAGTCAGATGAGATAAATGCATGTTCTATCGTAGTACCTGTAGAGGTAGATGGAAAGACTGAAGAGTGGCTTGTTAACTTTAAGAATGAGACACATAACCATCCAACTGAGATCGAGCCTTTTGGTGGTGCTGCTACTTGTCTTGGCGGTGCTATAAGAGATCCGCTTTCAGGCCGTACTTATGTATATCAGGCTATGCGTGTTACAGGCGCTGCTGATCCAAGACTCCCTGTTGCCGAGACTATGAAGGGTAAGCTTCCTCAGATTAAGCTTGTTAAGGGCGCTGCTTCAGGTTACAGCTCATATGGTAACCAGATCGGTCTTGCTACAGGTCTTGTAGATGAGATCTATCATCCTGATTATGTTGCTAAGCGTATGGAGATAGGTGCCGTTATCGCTGCTGCTCCAAGAGCTGCTGTACAGAGACTTAACTCTGATCCGGGAGATTATATTATCCTTCTTGGCGGCAGAACCGGTAGAGATGGTTGCGGTGGTGCAACAGGTTCTTCTAAGATCCATACAGAAGAGAGTATAGAAAACTGTGGTGCAGAAGTCCAGAAGGGTAATGCTCCTACAGAGAGAAAGCTTCAGAGACTCTTTAGAAGAGCTGAAGTTAGTAAGCTTATTAAGAAATGTAACGACTTCGGTGCAGGTGGTGTCTCTGTTGCAATCGGTGAGCTTGCCGCAGGTCTTGAGATATCACTTGATAAGGTTCCGAAGAAGTATGCAGGTCTTGATGGTACTGAGATAGCTATATCAGAGTCTCAGGAGAGAATGGCTGTTGTAGTTGATCCTAAGGATGCAGACGAATTCATGAAGTATGCAGACGAGGAGAATCTTGAGGCTACAGTTGTGGCTGTTGTCACAGAGAGTCCAAGGCTTGTCTTGAAGTGGAGAGGCAAGGATATCGTGAATATCTCCAGAGCATTTCTTGATACTAACGGTGCTCATCAGGAGACTGATATCGCTGTTGATATGCCGTCAGATGAGAGCTTCTTTACTAGTGAGCCTGTAAGCGATGTTAAGGCTAAGTGGCTTGAGACTCTGTCTGACCTTAATGTATGCTCTAAGAAGGGCTTGGTTGAGATGTTCGACAGCTCTATCGGTGCCGGTACTGTACTGATGCCTTTTGGCGGTAAGAAGCAGCTCACACCTATTCAGACTATGGTTGCTAAGCTTCCTGTTCTCAAGGGTGACTGCGATTGCGTAACTATGATGAGCTACGGCTTTGATCCATATCTTTCAAAGTGGAGCCCATATCATGGTGCTATATATGCTGTAACTGAGTCTGTTGCGAAGATCGTCGCTACAGGTGGTGACCTTAACAAGATAAGATTCACTTTCCAGGAATACTTTAGAAGAATGACAGAAGACAAGCATAGTCTGTCTGAGCCGTTCTCAGCTTTGCTTGGTGCATACAGAGCTCAGCTTGGATTCGGTCTTCCGTCAATCGGTGGTAAGGACAGTATGTCAGGAACATTTAACGATATCAATGTTCCGCCGACGTTAGTTTCCTTCGCTGTTGATGTAGCTCATGAGAAGGATATCATCAGTCCTGAATTAAAGAGTGCCGGCAATGTTCTTGTTCGCTTCTCGATTCCTAAGGATGAGTATGATATACCTGTATTTGATAAGGTTAAGGAACTCTACGATAAGATCACTAAGGCTATCGCTTCTGGCGTTATCGTATCTGCTTATGCTCTTGACGGCAAGGGTGTTGCAGCTGCTATAAGCCGTATGGCTTTTGGTAACGGCCTTGGTGTGACTGTCAACGATACTTATGATAAGGATAAGCTCTTTGAGAAGGCTTATGGCGATATCATCGCTGAAGTATGCCTTGAGAAGATCGATGAGCTTGGAGGTCTCGGAGATGTTGTTGGTTTTGTTAACGACAACAACATGTTCACTTACAATGATATTAAGATAAGCCTTAAGGATGCTTTTGAAGCATGGGATGAGCCTCTTCGCAAGGTATTCCCGCCTAAGGTTGCGGATAGCGATGCCGCTGTTGAAGCTCCTAAGTTTGAGACATCTGACATATATGTATGCAAGCACAAGGTTGCTAAGCCTAGAGTATTCATACCTGTATTCCCTGGAAGTAACTGCGAATACGACAGTATGAAGGCGTTCGAGAGAGCCGGTGCTGATGTGGATATCAAGGTATTCAGAAATCTTGATGCTGATGCGATAAGAGAGTCTGTTGATGTGTTCGAGAAGTCTATCAACGAAGCTCAGATCATCATGTTCCCAGGTGGTTTCTCAGCTGGTGATGAGCCTGATGGTTCTGCTAAGTTTTTTGCTACTGCATTCCGTAATGCTAAGCTTAAGGAAGCTACACATAAGCTTCTTGATGACAGAGACGGTTTGGTTCTTGGTATCTGTAATGGTTTCCAGGCCCTTATAAAGCTTGGTCTTGTTCCTGAAGGAAGGATCGTAGGACAGAACGAGAATAGCGCAACTCTTACATTCAACACGATAAACAGACACATCTCTAAGATGGTTTATCTTCGCGTTGTATCTAACAAGTCGCCATGGCTTAGAGGCGCTGTAGTGGGTGGTGTATATACTAACCCTGCATCTCATGGTGAGGGACGTTTTGTTGCGCCTGATGATGTAATCAAGAACCTCTTTGCAAATGGTCAGGTTGCCACTCAGTATTGCGACCTTAAGGGCAATGTATCTATGGACGATGAGTGGAATATCAACGGATCATTTAAGGCTATCGAGGGTATCCTAAGCCCTGACGGAAGAGTTCTCGGTAAGATGGCTCACTCTGAAAGAAGAGGAAGAAGTGTGGCTATCAACATCTACGGCGAGCAGGATATGAAGATATTCGAATCCGGCGTTGAATACTTTAAGTAAGGGGGATATCCAGTATGAGCAAGAATGATATTAAACAGTTTTTGAAGATCATCGGCGTTGTGCTTTGTGCATTGGCCGTTGGTACAGTGGCACTTTTCTTCAAGATCTCATCTGATGACAGCGTGATAAAAAAGGCCTCTTCTTACGTTAAAGAATACAGTAAGGATGGCGATAAATTCAAGGCAACGCTTACCTTTGATGTGGACGGCGAGAGCGTGGAGAAGACTTATACTTACGATTCTGAGCCTTATGTTGGTCAGACTGAGGTTGTATATTATGTGAAGAACAAAGCTGGCGTTCTCTATGATAAGAAGGACGATGTTAATCTTTACAAGGCTAATTATGGTATCCTTGGAGTTGCGGCAGCATTTGCCGTAGCAGCGCTTCTTTCCTTTGCAGGTTCTACATCGATCAGAAAGAGAAAGAATATTAAGGTTGCTAAGAAGATCAAAGTAGATGACAAGTCGTTATATAGAAAGTAAGATTACCGGTATAGCCGAAGATATCGTTAAGATAGTATATCCGAATCACTGTGTGGTATGCTCAAAGATTCTTGAAGAAGAAGATTATGTATGTCCATCTTGTGAAGGAAGCTTACCTTATGTCGCGCCTGAGACATGTCTTGGGTGCGGCAAGAGGATATATGCAACCGATGGCGAATACTGTCAGGATTGCAGGAAGCACATACATAGCTTTGACGGTGGCGTGGCAGCGCTTGAGTATGATGAGACTATCAGAAACTTAGTATATGATCTTAAGTACAAGAACAAAAGACGCTACGCGGACTTCTTTGCTGACTGTATAGTCAACAGATGCAGGGAAGCGATAGAGGACAGACATATCGATATACTCGTGCCCGTGCCGATGTATTCGGCTAAGGAAAAGCAAAGGGGTTATAATCAGGCTGAGCTGTTAGCAAAGGCTCTTGGAGTCAAGCTTCATATCCCTTGTGTGAATGCCCTTTATCGTAATAGTAAAACCCATGCTCTGAAGGAACTAAGCCGTGAGGAAAGGGCTCTTGCCATGAGAGGGTCTTTTTCACTTGTGAAGCCTCTTTCTAAGGGATTGACTGTGGGAATTGTCGATGATATATATACTACCGGCGCAACTATGGATGAATGCGCAAGGGTCATCAAGTCTGGCGGTGCTTCTAAGGTATACAGTATATGCGCATGTGTCGGGCAGGGCTTTTAGTGCCTTGCGGAAAGGAATAACATGGAAGTTAGAAATTGTAAAGGTTGCGGAAGACTG
>DOVJ01000175.1 GCA_003520145.1 Eubacterium sp. | reverse complement strand
CGGAGCGTTTATTTCAGTCGGAGAAGACCTCTTCCTACACTTTGCTAAGAGGAAGGGGTCTTCTCCGACTGAAATAAAGCCCCTGACATCTGAAGGCGGATAACCAAGGAAAAGCCCGATTTCATGTGGAAATGTCTTGTCACACTGCAGATGCCTTATCAGCTGATCAAGATAATCTGAATCTTCACCGCATACATAACCCTTATCCCTAAGAATAGCAAGTGCTTCAGGCACCTTAAGATCTCTCTCTAAGAAATCAGGACGATATACATATACAAGAACTCTGTTCTTACTTGTCTTAACAGGAATAACCCTAACTCCCTTCTTTGCAAGCATAGAATCTAAGTTTTCTATTCTGTTCATTATATCACGACTTTGGTCATACTTAGCCGAAAACAGGTTTCCTGTCTTTAATCCAGCCAAAGTCGGCGAACAATACTCTATAACATGTTCCTCTGACATATCCACTCTCTTGGTTAGTTATCGCTAACCGTAAACCGAATAAACAACTAACTTTTCAAGTTAGCCACTGCTAACATTATATCATGTACAACAAATATGTCAATAGGAAAAAACGAATACTAAGTGATAATATTTTTCAAGTTCAAGTCTCGCACTGAGACTCGTCAAAGCTTGCAATCCCCCACATCATCTCGCATATTCGTGCCTAGAGCACTTTACCGATTGCTGCGCAATCTATATGCTCGATATGTGGGATGCGACTGCGAAGCAGTAGCACGGATAATAAAAGAGTTCCACCTCTTCTGAGGCAGAACTCAATTATCAACATATAAGAATTACAAAGTTACACCCTGCTTGAATATTGCAAGATCATGGAACCCTGCTATCTCAGCCTTAACCTTCTTACCTGAAGCTACTTCAAGTACAAGATCAAAGAGTTCCTTAGAAACTTCATCGATAGTCATATCCTCAACTATTCTACCACAGTTGAAGTCGATCCAATTGCTCTTCTTGTTAGCAAGCTTAGAGTTAGTAGCGATCTTAACTGTTGGAACAGGTGAAGCAAATGGTGTACCACGTCCTGTAGTGAAGAGAACTATCTGAGCTCCTGATGCTGCAAGTGATGTAGCAGCTACGAGGTCGTTACCAGGTGAGCTAAGGAGGTTAAGCCCCTTCTCAACTACTGGCTCGCTGTAGCCTACAACGCCTCTTACAAGAGCACTACCAGACTTCTGTGTACATCCAAGTGACTTATCCTCAAGAGTTGTGATACCACCATCCTTATTACCAGGTGATGGATTCTCATATATCTCCTGACCGTTCTTTATGAAATAGTTCTTGAAGTCATTGATGAGGCATACAGTCTTATCAAAGAGCTGTTCATTAGCACATCTGTCCATAAGTATGGTTTCTGCACCAAACATCTCAGGAACCTCTGTAAGAATAGTTGTACCGCCCTTAGCAACAAGCATATCTGAGAAACGACCAACTGTAGGATTAGCTGTGATGCCAGAAAGTCCATCTGAGCCACCGCATTTCATACCGATGATGAGGTGCTTAGCGTTAACCTTTTCACGCTTAAATGTATTGGCATAAGCCATAAGCTCTTCCATGATAGAAGCAGCTTCTTCCTGCTCATCCTCTACGTCCTGAACCTGAAGGAAACGAACTCTCTGTGGATCATATTCGCCAATATACTGCTTAAGAACCTCTATACGGCTATTCTCACATCCAAGACCGAGAACAAGAACGCCACCAGCATTTGGATGGTTGATAAGATCGGCAAGGATATGTCTTGTGTTCTCCTGATCCTCTGTAGTCTGTGAACATCCGTAAGGATGACTGAATGCAACTACCTCATCTACGCCTTCTGGCTTACTAAGTCTTGCTGTAGCCTCTATAGCTCTCGCGATAGAGTTAACACAACCAACAGTAGGGATAATCCATACTTCATTACGTACGCCGACCTTACCGTTGCCTCTCATGTAACCATCAAAGAAAGCTTCCTCTGTAGATGGCTCAACATCCTGACCGATTGGATGGTATTCGTATGTAAGGAGTTCTCCAAGAGCAGTCTTGGTATTATGAGTATGTACCCACCTTCCTACCTCGACATCCTCCTGTATATGACCAATCCTGAAACCGTACTTTATAACATCGTCGCCCTTCTTAAGTGGCTTAATAGTGAACTTATGACCCTGTGGAATATCTTCCAAAAGTGTAATATTAGTTCCTGCCACATCAAGCGTCTCGCCCTTCTTAATAGGGCGAAGCGCTACGGCAACATTATCGTTGGAATTAATCTTAATAATATCCTGCATATATTAACCTCTTATAATTACTTAACAAGATCAGCAACAACAGCCTTCATGCCACGGTTTCTGATATCTGCGATATAAGTAGATACAGCATCAACAAGGCCTTCAACCTTAGTAAGGTCCTCACCGCCGAAGAACTTAGTATTGCTAAGGTATGCCTGTGTGAACTCTACAGGGCTCTTAGCTGAATTCTCCTTGAAGAAATCAAGAACGAATCTGTCATCACGGATGTTGTACTTCTCACCGTTACGATCGCCAACTAAGCAGTAACCACCATTAACTTCTCCATCTTCCTGTGTTGAGTAGAAGCTCATAAGAGCTGCGATAGAGAATGTAAGGTACTTAGGAAGCTTGTTAAACTTCTTTACATATCCAAGGAATGATGGAAGACATCTTGCTTCCCACTTAGATACCGAGTTAAGAGAGATATCAAGAAGCTTATGCTTGATGAATGGATTCTGGAATCTCTCAATTACAGCTGCTGCAAATGCATCGCAATCTTCCTTCGAAAGTGAAAGTGTTGGGATAACTTCATCAAAAAGTGTCTCCTCCATATACTTACGGATAACAGCGTCATCCATAGACTGCTTAACAAGGTCGTTGCCTGCAAGGTAAGATGCAAGAACGAATGATGTATGAGAACCGTTAAGGATTCTTACCTTTCTCTCCTTATATGGATGATGATCCTTAGTAAATACTACGTTAAGACCAGCATTCTTGAAAGGAAGTTCCTTCTCAAGCTGCTCAAGTGGAAGGTTAGAGTCACTCTCGATAACCCAGAGACCGAAAAGCTCTGCTGTATCGATAAGCTGATCCTCATAACCGAACTCGTTGCAAAGAGCCTCAGCCTCATCTCTTGGATAACCAGGAACGATTCTATCAACAAGTGTAGGACAGAATGAGCAAGCCTCATCTACCCACTTAGCGAAAGCTTCTGGAAGCTTCCAAAGCTCGATGAACTGCTTGATGCACTTCTTAAGCTCGATACCGT
>DOVJ01000087.1:7589-11680 GCA_003520145.1 Eubacterium sp. | reverse complement strand
AAGACCGGCCGTTAAGCCCGCCGGTCCTGCACCAATAATAACTATCTCTTTCAACTAATTATACCGCCCTTTAAAGTCTGGCAAGGTAATCATCAAGTCTCGCCTTATACCATCTGTGTGGTCCCTGGCATATATCATGCATTACGTTGCCACCGCATACCTTATATGCGTTCTTAATAATATCAACCTGAGGAATAACATTATCAAGTCCTCTAGGTCCATTTAAGTGATCCTTATCACCACTCTGGATTATGAATGTTCTAGGAGCAATCATAGCACCTATATCGCCCATCTCAAATGTCTCCCATAATCCAGGAACATAATTACAGCTGCAATTACCATTCTTTGTTATAAATGCATCGTTATATCCATACATATAACCACTGATGATAACATTCTTAAGTCGCTCATCAAGTGCCGCAAGATAAAGTGTCTGATATCCACCACCAGAGAACCCAAGAATACTAAGCTTTTCTTTATCAAAGCCAGCAAAATCTTCAGATTCATATATATAATCAACCACCTTCATAAGATCATATACCTGGAATCCAAACAGATTAAGTCCAAGTCCTGTCGCAACTCTTGCCATATTATAGCATGAGCACTTAATGATAAGATCATCGCCAGCAATATCAGCCTCACGTCTCATACCAAAGCCTCTTGTCTCTGGACATATGACTGTATAGCCACGCTTAGCAAGCTCAAGACCATAATCATAATCAAATTTGTCAATAGCCTCAGAAACCAGAGGATTGCTTCTGTCACCGACTACAGCAGCCATACCACCGCCACAGTGTCCGCTTATAGCAAGGAAAAGCTCTTCCTTATCGCAATTCTTAGGAACAAGAATATACATAGGCATCTTCTCATCTGCGAAGATATTGATCTCGACGAGTTTTCTGACTATACCGTCTTCTATCTCAACTTCTTCCAAAAGCTTAGGCTCAAGAGGCGTGTCATCAGCAAGTTCATTCAAACAAAGAATCTTAGAAAGCTTCTTCCTCGCAAGGTCTCTCCATCTCTCAAAGCTCTCAGCAGAAGATGTATCTGCAGGAAACTGCCTGCTAACCTTTGCAAAAAGGTTATAAAAATGGTTGATAGAATTATACATATATTCTCCTCCTTTTATTAATGCTCAAAATACAGATACCACTTCTTACCATCGAACACAGAATACATGATCTTTTCATACTTATCAACGATTCTTTCAGCGTCCTTAAAAGTAATAGTAAGCTTGAATTTATATATATCCCTTACTTTGAATCCTTCATCTATATCTGCGTGAACAGTATTGACCATATCTGTTCTTTCTTTAGAAGCCAGATGCTCCTCGTCATCCACATCGACAGTCATCTTAAAGTGAGACAGCTTGTATGACTCAAACTTAGCAAACAAGAGCTCCATCTCATCATCGTACTTAGTACAGAATCCCGGTACAAATGTTTTGTAAAAGTCGTCACGATCTTTATTCTCTATACTCTCTTCAAGAGCTGATACGGATTTCTCATAAGTGTTAATCGCATAATACTTAACATAATAGTATATACCAGCTATAACTACAACCGCCAGCAATATGTATATATACTGCTTAATCTTATCAAACAGACTTCTCTTTTGTAAAGTATTGATCTTAGTACCACGCTTAAGAAGCTCCATCTCGACTATATCCGATTCAGAAACCTCATTCATTGTTTCTTTTGTTGCCTTTTCATATGCTTCTTTTGAAATTGGGGAAACAATCTTATCACATAATATACAATAATCCGAGGAATCTGGAATTTCACTGCCGCATATATTGCAGACCTTAGACATAACACCCTCCATGTCAATCGATATATTTATAACATATATTTTATATCATTATTACAGATTTGTAAAGGTTTATCGCTCCAATACTTGAATTTTTGTTGATAATCGGCTATAATTACTCCATAATCAAGTAATATTTGGGGGATTTATGCAGCAATTCGAAACAAAAAGCATTAAGAACTCAGCCAATCATATATTTGTCAGTGATACTTTTGACTCTTTTAATCTCATAGAAGCAAGTTTCGCCACTCTTATCACTACACATATCGATGGCAAGATCAACAAGAGTTTTCTTGAAACAACTGAAGAATATGTAAGCTACAAGGATATAAAGCCTCTTTTGTATAACATAATCAAGGGCAAGACTCTCCCGGTTTCCTTCAAGATCATCATCGGCATAAAGCCAGAACTCATAGAGGATATTATAGGCTACGACGAATCCGTGAAGCTTTTTATCCTCAACATAAAGTACGATAATTCCAAGCTTTACTTCACAACCGCAGTTTCCTACGATTCATTCACCATGGATAAGGATCAGGAAAAAAGATATGACAACTACATCGAACGCTTCTTATGCGAACATGATATCATATGATTTATTAGCACTCTTTTTTAATGAGTGCTAATTTTTTCTTGACATTTGGAATATAAGAGGTTATATTAGTATTTGTACGAAATTACATATAATCATACAGGAGGTTTATACATATGTCTAAGAAACAAGGCAATTTATCTATCAACAGTACTAACATCTTCCCTATAATCAAGAAGTGGATGTATTCGGATCAGGATATATTTATAAGAGAGCTCATCTCCAATGCTTCAGATGCCATCACAAAGCTTAAGAAGCTCGATATGATAGGCGAATACGAGATTCCTGAAGATAAGGAGATGAAAGCTACTGTAAGCCTCAACTCTACCGACAAGACCATAACATTTACAGATACAGGTCTTGGCATGACCGCAGACGAGGTTGAAGAATACATCAACCAGATCGCTTTTTCCGGCGCAACAGACTTCATCGAGAAGTACAAGGACAAGGCAACAGACGACCAGATCATAGGACACTTCGGTCTTGGCTTCTATTCTGCTTTCATGGTAGCCGACAAGGTTACTATCGATACTCTTTCATACAAGTCTGACGCTAAGGCTGTTCATTGGGAGTGTGACGGCGGAACTGAGTATGTCATGAGCGATTCTGACAAGACAGACATCGGTACTAAGATCACTCTTTATCTCAACGATCAATGTTACGAATACTCTAACGAGTACCGTGTTCGCGAAGTTCTTGATAAGTACTGTTCATTCATGCCAATCAGTATCTATCTTACAGTAGACGGCAAGGAAGACGAGACAGAGATTATCGATGAAGAGGAACTCCTTGACAGCGATACAGTTATCGAGCATATCGTTCCTGAGAAGGAAGGCGACAAGAAGACTGTAAAGATTAAGAAAAGACCACAGCCTATCAACGATACTAACCCTCTTTGGAACAAGCATCCTAACGAGTGCACCGAGGAACAGTACAAGGACTTCTATCACAAGGTATTTAACGACTACAGAGATCCTCTCTTCTACATACACCTCAACATGGACTATCCTTTCAACCTTAAGGGTATCCTCTACTTCCCTAAGATCAACTTAGGCTACGAGGCGCTTGAAGGTAAGATCAAGCTCTATAACAATCAGGTATTCATAGCTGATAACATCAAGGAAGTTATCCCTGAATATCTCATACTCCTTAAGGGTGTTATAGACTGCCCTGATCTTCCTCTTAACGTATCAAGAAGTGCTCTTCAGAACGATGGATTTGTTAAGAAGATCAACGAATACATATCTAAGAAGATAGCAGACAAGCTCATCGGCATGTACAAGACTGATACAGATAATTACAAGAAGTATTGGGATGATATCAACATGTTTATCAAGTTCGGTTGCATTAAGGATAATAAGTTTGCCGAGAAGATGAAGGATTACATCCTCTACAAGAACCTCAAGGGTGAATATGTGACTGCTAAGGAGTACTTAGATAGCCAGAATGGAAAGTTCAAGAATACTATCTTCTACATATCTGACGAGACAAACCAGGGACATTATATTAACATGTTCAAGGAAGAAGGTATCGATGCTGTCTATATGACAGAGACGATAGACGATGCATTTATATCATATATCGAGAACGATCTTAATACCAAGACAGCAAGCGATGACAACGCTGACAAGGACGATGAGATCAAGTTCAGAAGCATAGATTCTGATATCGCTTCTATCATGAAGGGTGA
>DOVJ01000087.1:0-7471 GCA_003520145.1 Eubacterium sp. | reverse complement strand
AATCTATCCGATGAAAAGCTTGATATACAAGTAGAAGGCTTGAAAAATCCTTCAATTTCTGCTATGATAACAGTATCGGAAGAAAAGAAACGTATGAATAGCATGATGCGTCAGTATGCTGTTGCCATGAACACAGATATGGGGCTTTCAGATGAGACCGGAAGTCTTGTACTTAATTCAAACAACGAATTGATCAAGTACATCGCTAATAATAAGGATTCAGAAGATATCAAGCTTCTCTGCCAGCAGATCTACGATATAGCATGCCTTGCTCATGCACCACTTTCTGCAGACAGGATGACAAGCTTCATCAGCAGGAATAACGATATGCTTACCCGATTAATAAAATAAAAGGAAACAAAGTCATGTCAGAACAAAAAAAGAAGATGATCATCAAAGAAGTAATAGGATATGGTATAACCATATTACTAGCTTGCTTATGCGCCTACATAATCACGCATTTCTTTATTATCAATGCAGTGGTCCCAACAGGATCCATGGATCCCACGATTAAAGCCAATGACAGACTCATAGGTAACAGACTTGCGTACAGGAATTCGGATCCACAAAGAGGCGACATAGTCATCTTCCCTTTCCCGGATAACGAATCCGAGACCTTTGTCAAGCGTATAATCGGCCTGCCGGGTGAAACTGTAGAGATTCATGACGGACATGTATATATCAACGGCGCCATACTTGACGAAAGCGCATATCTCTCAGTTGAGACCAAAGGAACATTTGGACCATACATAGTACCATTCGACAGTTACTTCATGTTAGGCGATAATCGTCAGAATTCCAAGGATTCAAGAGCATGGGATAACAAGTTTGTCAAGAGAGACAAGATTCTTGCTAAAGCATGGTTTAGGTATTATAAGGGATTCAAGAAGTATTGATTTCAGTCGGAGATAAATAAAAACACCAGGATGATTCACAAGATTTCATCCTGGTGTTCTTTTATCTCAGCCACTAAAAAAACTCATAATTGTTCTCTAAGTGACCTCTTCACTTTCCTTCTCGTGAATTCACAAAGTGCAAGCTTAGTCATATCCACGAAGTGAGTACCGACCTTATCCTTCTTAACAGCAAGCTCTATATGTTCAAGAAGCGTCGCTGTATCATCGGCACCCATATTGATGAAGTCAACTATGATGATTCCTGATATATTCCTAAGAACTAATTGATACATGATCATATCCATAGCTTCTATATTGGTCTTCAGAAAATCGCTTTTTCTCGAACTGCCGGTATTCACATCGATAACAGTCATAGCTTCAGCATGATCTATGACTATAGATGCACCAGACTTAAGGTGTATAAGCCTTGCAGTAGCCATATTATACCACTTATCAAAGTTATACAGTTTACAAAGCTCATATTCATCCTTATAGAGTCTGACATTATCAAAGTACCCGCTGCTTATTATCTTATCATAGATATCCTCTAAATCAGTTATTATCTCACTGTCCCTCTCAGGATTGTCTTCACCAAAGATAGTCTCTAGATCAAGAGTCTCAAACATAACAGTATATTGTTCGCGAGTTTTCGCATAAGTGATTATATCCTTAAGCGTCTTTGTAAGATGATAACACTCTGCCTTAACCTCTTCTATATCTGCGTTAGCGGCCACAGTTCTGACTATATAACCAAAGCCTGTACCCGACTCGCTTAAGCACTCCTTAAGAACAGACCGAAGTTCTTCTTTCTTAGCCTTATCCTCTATTCTTGACGAAATCCCTATCCTGCCAGACAGATCACATACGCCATAACGCCCTCTAACCGATATGTCCGACGATACTACAGCCCGTTTGTTGCCGAAGGCCTCACGTACAACCTTCACAAGTATCCGATCACCTACAGCAAGCTTATCATTCTTCTTATCATTCAGGAATATAGGCTTGTTATCCTGATAATCAAAGTAAGCTATGAAGTCAGGAGATAGATTGACAAAAGCGCCATGAATATTAGGAACTATATTGCTCACTCTCGCAACATATATATTACCTATGATACTTTCATTATCTATGACATCTAACTTTGTACATATATTATTTTCAAAACAGGCACAGAGGCGTCTGCCGCTGTACCTGGTCAATACATATCTTTTCATCTTCTGTCTAATTCCGTAATAATCTCATCCCAAGATACGTCTTTAACAGCCATAAGAACCATTACATGATAGAGGAAATCCGCTATCTCGTACTTAATCTCTTCCTTATCAGGATTCTTGGCAGCTATGACGATCTCTGTGCACTCTTCACCACATTTTTTGAGAATCTTATCTATACCCTTATCAAAGAGATAATTAGTATAAGAGCCTTCCTTAGGATTCTTCTTGCGATCAAGTATAGTATCCATAACCTTGTCAAATACCTTCAGAGGATTAGTGTTACTGTACTCCTTAGCCGCAAGCTCTCTATAGAAGCAGCTTCTGTTACCTGTGTGGCACGCAGCGCCTATCTGCTTAACCTTCGCAAGAAGCGTATCGTTATCGCAATCTATCGACATAGACTTAAGGTACTGATAGTGACCTGATGTCTCACCCTTAACCCAAAGTTCCTGTCTGCTTCTGCTATAGTAAGTCATGATTCCGGTCCTGATAGTCTGCTCAAAAGACACCTTGTTCATATAAGCAAGCATAAGAACCTCTTCTGTCTTATAATCCTGAACGATAACTGGTATGAGGCCGTTATCAAGAAGCTTGAATTCAGAGAAATCAATATTGCTCTCGAAGATATTGACCTCGATGCCCTGAGCTCTCAAGCTACTCTTAAGCTCATATATATCAAAGCCCAGGTCTTCGTACACCTGAATCGCATTCTCATCAGTTGTGTTTTTTAAGGTCATAGTCTTATTCTTCTCGAAAGACACCTCGCCCTTCTCATCGAACACATACACCTTCTCATAACCGAATCTATCGCTCACTTCAGTTCTAAGCGCCATAGAATTCTCATCATCTGCACAGAGGAAGCTTGCCTTCGCACCCGCATAGAGATACTTCTTAACATCCTCTGTTCTAAGAACGCGACCACCCACTATCATGGCTACATCTATGCTGTTGGCAATCTGCCTAACCAGCCCTATAAATGCATCGTGACTTGCGTCATCATATGATAAGTCATATAGAGCAATCTCATCTGCGCCCGCAACCTCGTACTTCTCAACTAAGTCAAGGACTTCCATATCATAAGCTTCCTTGCAGGCCTTATCCTTATATGCCTTCAAGTCTTTTATATAAATCAACGGGATGATCTTCTTCATCTCACACAATTCCCTTCTTTTATCTGAATAAAGCACATGCTTCTCTTAAGTCTATCTTCTTTTCATATATGGCCTTGCCCATAACAGCACCGTATATACCAAGTTCGTCAAGCTTCTTAAGATCATCTATACTTGATATACCACCTGATGCAACTATATCAAGACCAGTTTCATCCATAAGTTCCTTGGTCTTATCAAAATTAGGTCCGCTAAGCATACCATCCTTAGATATATCTGTATATATGACAGTCTTAACGCCCATCTCTTTCATGGTTTTTCCAAGACTTACAGCAGAAACTGTACTGACTTTCTCCCAACCATGTGTAGCCACAAAACCATTCTTCGCATCAAGTCCGACAACTATATGATCAGCTCCAAAGCGCTTTATAGCATCTGCTACAAATTCAGGTTTCTCAACAGCCATAGTTCCTATGATACATCTATATACGCCCAGATCAAGAAGTCTCTTGATATCATCAAGACTTCTTATACCGCCACCAAGCTCAACAGGTATAGACACCTCACTTGCGATAGCCATGATAACCTCAGCATTGACCTGATAGCCCGCAGTAGAACCATCCAGATCAACAAGATGTATGAAAGATGCACCCATGCTCTCGAATTCCCTTGCAACCATAACAGGATTCTTCGAATAAACAGTAGCGTCACTAAATACACCCTGCTTAAGTCTTACGCATTCTCCACCCTTAATATCAATAGCCGGAAACAGTTTCATATTACATCGTTCCTTTCGTAGATAAAACATCCTCAATTCTTGGATCAACAGTAGTCGCCATATCAAGCGCCTTGGCAAATGCTTTGAACATAGCTTCTATAACGTGATGATCATTAAGACCGTTAAGCTTCTTAACATGTATGTTCATCATAGCAGAATATGAAAGTGCATAGAAGAACTCCTTCACCATCTGTGTATCCATCTCACCAACTCTGTCAGAGAGCATATCAGCATCAAATACCATATAAGGTCTGTTGCAAAGATCGATAGCCACGCAGACCAAAGCATCATCCATAGGAAGTATAGAATGGCCATATCTTACGATACCCTTCTTATCACCTAAAGCCTTAGCTATAGCCTGACCAAGAACAATACCGGTATCTTCTATGGTATGGTGACAATCAACAGTGAGATCACCCTTAGCCTTAACAGTAAGATCGAACAGACCGTGCTTTGCAAAGCCTGCAAGCATGTGATCAAAGAAGCCTATTCCGGTATCTATATCACTTTTACCCTTACCATCAAGATTGATAGTCACAGTAATCTTAGTCTCTTTAGTTTCTCTTTCAATAGAAGCTGTTCTACTCATATCTCCTCCATATATCTTCAAAACACGTGTTGGCTTAACCATCATCTTTGATTATATCACATTTACAATTATTATTCAAATCTCACCTTAATAGAGTTTGCGTGCGCCGTGAGTTTTTCAGCTGTTGCAAATGTCTCTATATCCTTATGTACAGCTTCAAGTGCTTCTCTCGAATAGTAGATAACACTTGACTTCTTAACAAAATCATCAACAGACAAAGGTGAGAAGAATCTGGCAGTACCATTCGTAGGAAGCACATGATTAGGACCTGCGAAGTAGTCGCCAAGAGGCTCACTCGAATACTGTCCGAGGAACATAGCACCCGCATTGTGAATACGTGTCATGGAATCAAAAGGATTAGCTGTAAGAATCTCAAGATGTTCAGGTGCAATCTCATCAACCACACTGTAAGCCGCCTGCATATCCTTAGCAACAAGTATATATCCATAATTATCCAGAGACTTGCTTATAATCTCTGATCTTGACAGCACCTTCACGAAGCCGTCCACTTCATCACTTACGGCCTTTGCAAGCTCCATGCTATTCGTCACAAGAATAGCACTAGCCATCTCATCATGTTCAGCCTGTGAAAGAAGATCTGCTGCAACATATCTTGGATTTGCAGTTTCATCAGCAAGCACAAGAATTTCGCTCGGACCAGCGATAGAATCTATACCAACATGTCCATAAACCATCTTCTTAGCCAAAGCAACAAATATATTGCCAGGTCCCACTATCTTGTCAACCTTAGGGATACTCTTCGTTCCATAAGCCAAAGCCGCAATCGCCTGTGCACCACCGCACTTGTAGATCTCATCAGCACCAGCCAACGATGCAGCAACTAAAGTTGAAGGTGCAACCTTGCCCTCACTGTTAGGAGGTGTAGTCATAACTATCTTCTCAACACCGGCAACCTTAGCAGGTATGATATTCATCATAACACTTGAAGGATATACAGCCTTACCACCCGGAACATATACACCTACGGTTTTAAGAGCGCTTACCTTCTGTCCGAGAAGTATACCATTAGGCTTAGTCTCAAACCAACTGTTTCTCTTCTGAAGTTCATGATACTCTTTGATATTCTTAAGAGACTTCTTCATAACCTCCACAAGTTCTTCGCCAACCAAAGAAAAAGCTTCATCTATCTCTTCTTTGGTAACTCTAATACAAGAAGCATCTATAGAAGCTTTATCGAATCTCTTGGTATAATCAAAGAGCGCCTCATCACCCTTAGTCTTAATATTCTCGATAATATCAGCTACTGTGGCTTCAAAATCCCCATAATTATTAGAGCTTCTCTTCAACATATTATCAAGTATGTTTTTAATACTGCTTTCGTTTAATTCTACTATTCTCATATTCCCAATCTCCTGATATCTTCTATGATCTTCATGATCCTTTCCTGTTCCATCTTCATGCTGACCTGATTAACAACAATTCTTGCTGAAAGTGGTTCAACCTCTTCTAAGACCTCAAGTCCATTTTCCTTAAGAGTTGTACCGGTCTCAACTATATCCACGATAACATCTGCAAGTCCTACTATCGGTGCAAGCTCAACAGAACCGTTTAGCTTGATGATCTCTACAGTCTGATGTTTCCTGTTATAAAAGTGATTCTTTGCTATATTCGGATACTTGGTTGCAACTCTTATAAGTTCATGATGTTCAAGTAGCTCCTTGGCACTTGCAGGTCCGCATACGCACATACGACACTTGCCAACCTGAAGGTCATATATCTCATATAGACTTCTTCCTTCTTCAAGTATAGTATCTTTGCCAACGATGCCTATATCCGCAGATCCATACTCAACATAAGTTGGCACATCACTTGCCTTAGCGAGAAAGAACTTAAAGCCTAACTCTTCATTTACAAAGATAAGCTTTCTTGAAGTAGGATCCTTCATCTCCTCACATGTTATACCGATTTTCTCAAATATCTCCATAGTCTTCTTGGCAAGTCGGCCCTTTGCCAGAGCAACAGTTATATATCTCATAGTATTCCTCAATTCTGATATTAATTCATAATTTCACTTATCTTAACACTTGTCTGTTTACCATCGGCAACTTCAATTATGGTCAGATTATCAGTATCACCCACATAGAGGATACCGCCTATATTGTTACGCTTCGCATACTCAAGATAATTATCCATATGCTTATCAGGGTCACGCTTTATACAGTTAACATTCATACCGGACATACGATGTTCTCTCACGATACCCATAGCAAGTTCAAAAAACTCAGGATCAAACAACACCATAGTGTCAGGTTTACCTATAGACACATTGATATGCTGTCTCTCGAGTGCAAGCAGGAACTGCTCAGATGTGATACTAAAGCCTATAGCATAAGTATCCTTGCCGAACTGGCGAAGAAGCTCATCATAACGGCCACCATTAACAATAGGATCGCCAAGGCCATATGTATAAGCCCTGAAAGTAATACCTGTATAATAATCAAGATTGCCAAGCATACCAAGGTCAAAAGTAACATACTTCGCAAAGCCCATCTTAGTAATAAGTTCATATATCTTCTCAAGTCTGTCTATAGCCTTAAGAGCCGTTTCGTTATCAGTAAGACTTCTTGCCTTACAAAGAACATCTCCAGAACCAAAAAGCGTAGTAAGACTCATAATCTTCTTAGCCTGCGCATCAGATACACCGCTGCTTTTTAGAAGCTCACCTACTCCGAAGTAATTCTTCTCCTGTATAAGATCTCTCAATTCTCCAGCCATATGGTCTATACCAGCTTCTATAAGGAGCCCCTTGAAATAATTCACATCGCTTATCTCGATTATGAACTCCTTAAGACCATTATCAAGAAGAACATCCGCAACCATCGAAAGTATCTCAGCATCTGCATATATGCTGTCATCGCCTATAA
>DOVJ01000098.1 GCA_003520145.1 Eubacterium sp. | reverse complement strand
TTGTCACAATTAGCTCTTGAAAATAAGTCCTGATTGCTGTAAAATATTGATAGTCATAAAATCATACTTAGGAGGTTTTCCTATGAGTAAAACTACAGATGACAGATATGTAGGTTATGTTGGAACCTATACTCATGGTTCAAGCAAAGGAATACATATATTTGATGTGGACGTTGAAAAGGGACTGATTCATCACCGTAAGGAGATTGAGATCAACAATCCTTCTTTCCTCACACTTTCAAGTAACGAAAAGGTTTTGTATTCTATCTGCGATGAAGGCGTAACTGCTTTTAAGATACTTGAAGATGGGGATCTTGAATTCATGAACACCGCTTCTATCAAGGGCATGAGAGGTTGCCATCTCTCTACTAACAAAGCCGGAACATTTCTCTTTGTATCGGGTTATCACGATGGCAAGATAACAGTCATGAATCTTAATCCCGACGGTTCTATCGGTTCTATAGCCGACGGTATATTCCACAAGAGTATAGGTGCTGTATCAAACCGTAACTATATGCCGCACGTCAACTTCGCAAGGCTTACACCCGATGAAAAGTTCTTATGCGTCTGCGATCTTGGTATAGACCAGATCAAGCTCTATCAGTTAAGCCCTCTTGGCAAGCTTAAGCTTGTGGATGTTATCAGAACTCAGCTTGATTCTGCGCCTCGTAATATCAACTTCAGCCCAGACGGAAAGTTTGCTTATGTTGTATGCGAACTTAAGAACATAATCAATGTCTATCGCTATGATTATGAAGCCAAGAACAAGTTCGAATTCATCCAGAGCGTATTTACGGTTAGAAGCCAGAACAAGATCAATACAGCAGCTGCTACTCTTCTTATCACACCGGACGGCAAGAACGTATTCTGTTCCAATGCAGGTGACAACAGTATCACCTTCTATGACAGGAACGAAGAAGACGGTACTCTTTCGCCTAAAAGCTGCCTTCCTGTCAGCGGCAGTTACCCTAAGAACATATGCCTCTTTCCTGACGGAAAGCATCTTATGTCCTTAAACCACGAAGCTTCGACTATCACAACATTTAAACTTGATTATGAGAAGCATCTCTTGATCATGAACGGGCCGATCATTAAGATCGACACACCTAACAATATTGTTCTTAAGAAATTATAATGGAGATTATATGAGACATTTACTTAGTCCTCTCGACTTTAACGTAGAGGAAACAAAAAAGCTCCTTGACCTTGCCAAGGACATATCGCTCGACCCTAAGAAGTACAACAAAGTCTGTCAGGGTAAGAAGCTCGCAACACTTTTTTATGAGCCGAGCACACGTACAAGATTAAGTTTTGAAGCCGCTATGATCAATCTCGGCGGTAACGTTATCGGTTTTTCATCTGCTGATTCAAGCTCTGCTGCCAAGGGCGAAAGCGTATCTGATACGATAAGAGTCATCTCTTGCTATGCTGACATAGCTGCTATGCGTCATCCAAAGGAAGGTGCGCCTATGGTTGCATCACTACACTCTAGGATACCTGTTATCAATGCAGGCGACGGCGGTCATCAGCATCCTACACAGACACTTACAGATATGCTCACACTCTACTGTGAGAAAGGTAAGATTGGCGACATGACTATAGGTCTGTGTGGAGATCTTAAGTTTGGCAGAACCGTACATTCGCTTATAAGTTCACTTGTTCGTTACCCTAACATTAAGTTTGTTCTCATATCTCCTGCTGAGCTTCGCATACCTGATTATATCCGCGAAGACGTTCTTGAGAAGAACAACATCGAATATAAGGAGGTTGAGAATCTCGAGACAGCTATGGGCGAGCTCGACGCACTCTACATGACCAGAGTTCAGAAAGAGCGTTTCTTCAACGAGGATGATTACCTTCGAATGAAGGACTTCTATATACTTGACAAAGAAAAGATGAAGCTTGCTAAGGACAACATGATAGTCCTCCATCCGCTTCCTAGAGTTAACGAGATATCTGTAGAGGTAGACCAGGATCCACGTGCTATGTACTTTAAGCAGGCACAGTACGGTGTCTACGTTCGTATGGCTCTTATCATGACATTATTGGAGGTATCATTATGAGCGAATCAGAACAGAACAAGGGAACACTTACCGTAGGTAAGCTTAATACAGGTTTCGTCCTCGATCACATAGAAGCTGGTAAGAGTATGCAGATATACCGCTACTTAGGGCTTGATAAGCTTGATTGTTGCGTAGCGATCATCAAGAACGCTCACTCTCACGCTATGGGCAAGAAGGACATCATCAAGATCGAAGGTGATCTTAATATCAACCTCGACATCCTTGGTTTCATAGACTCCAACATAACTGTAAATGTTATCAAGAACGGCAGTATCGTTGAGAAGAAGGAACTTTCTCTTCCAGATACCATCTCTGATGTGATCAAGTGCAAGAACCCAAGATGCATAACCTCTATTGAGCAGGAATTAAAGCATATATTCAAACTCACAGATAAGAAAGAGAAGATATACAGATGTATATATTGTGAGGAGAAGTATAAATAAAAAAAGGGGCTGTAAAAAACTATCACTGGGACACGTCAAGATTTCTATACT
>DOVJ01000188.1 GCA_003520145.1 Eubacterium sp. | reverse complement strand
ATGCACGCGAGAGTATAGAAATCTTGACGTGTCCCGGGGATTGTTTTTTACACAGTAATTCACAATTTTTCCCCCCTTAGAACACAATTTCAACACATTTATCCGATATAATCATCTCATAAAGTTCAGGGAGGTATTACATGGATAACATGAATTATAACGAATTTGATTATTACAGCAACAATAACAGTCCTAAGAAGGGAACTTCTTTTTTGAAGAAAGCCGGTAAGACGGTTGCTCTGGGACTTACTTTCGGCGCGGTCGCAGGCTTTTCGATGTTTGGCATCAACTATCTGTGCAATGACACTATAGGTCAGACAACAACTTCTAAGTCTGTTGCGGGGAATCCAAGCTCTATTAAAACCGTTTCGCTTACTAACACGAATTCTTCTTCTTCGGTCAGTGGGATTACAGTAACGGATGTGTCAGGAATTGTAGATGCCTGTATGCCGTCATGTGTAGCCATAACAGGTAAGGTTACAGCCACTTCATTTTATCAGAGATATGAAGCAGAGGTTGCGGGAAGCGGCATCATAATCGGCAAGAACGACACAGAGCTTCTCATAGTGACTAATGCTCACGTGGTGGATTCGGTTAACGACCTGTCGGTGGTATTTGTGAATGATAAGACTGTTGAGGCTGTTGTGAAGGGCACAAAGTCTTCTAAGGACCTTGCGGTTATCGCTGTTTCTCTTAGCAACATAGATCAGGAGACCATGGATTCGATTCGTATCGCGACAATCGGCGATGCTTCGCTTGTTAAGGAAGGCCAGGCAGCTGTAGCAATTGGCAATGCTCTTGGTTATGGACAGTCTGTAACTTCTGGTGTAGTAAGCGCGAAGGGCAGGACTGTAACTATCGAGGGTACAGAGTACTCTAATCTTATTCAGACCGATGCCGCTATCAATCCAGGTAACAGTGGCGGCGCCCTTATCAACGCGCAGGGCGAGGTCATCGGCATCAATTCCTGCAAGCTTGCGCAGGAGGACGTAGAAGGAATCGGTTATGCTATACCTGTATCCGAGGTTATGGATATAATCGAAGACCTTATGAACAAGGAAACAAGAAATGTTGTGGATGAGTCCGAGAGAGGTTACCTCGGCATAGCCGGTAAGGATATCGGAGATGAGTATGTCTCACTTTACGGTTATCCAGAAGGAATCTATGTATCGAATGTCCTTAAGGATTCACCTGCAGAAGCCGCAGGTCTTAAGAAGGGCGATATAATCGTAGGCTTTGATGGCGATACCGTTAAGCAGATGACAACACTTAAGACAAGGCTTAAGTATTATAAGATCGGCGAAACAGTCGAGGTAGAGTACTACAGACTCGAAGGTGACAAGTATGTGCTCAATACAACGAAGGTGACACTTAGAGCCGATGAGACATAACAGGAAGGTATAGGATGTATACAGGCTATTACCGGTTTGCAGACAAGATTATAGAGATAATAAGCATATATAAGGACGTGCAGGATTACTGCGCGTCCTATGCTGCGTTATGTGAAGATGGTCGCTGCGACTATCATGTGAAGATCACACAGGAGGATATAGACAGGGAGCCGAGGATTGAAGAGGGTACTTTGCCTGATTCAGAATACGAAAAAACTGCGGTTTATAGAAAAATCGTAGAATGCTTGTTGGCAGATGATATACTGTTGATGCATGGCTCTTGTATAGCAGTTGATGGCAGGGCGTATATATTTACCGCAAGATCGGGGACAGGAAAGTCTACACACACGAGGCTTTGGCGCGAGATATTTAAGGAACGCGCAGTCATGGTCAATGATGATAAGCCACTCTTGAAAGTGACAGAGAGCGGCATAACAGTATATGGAACCCCTTACGACGGCAAGCACAGGCTTAGTACTAACATAGCCATGCCACTTGCCGCTATTTGCGTATTAGAAAGAGGCGAAGAAAACAGTATAGAGAGAATTACGGCTAAGGACATATATCCTGTGATGATGCAGCAGATCTTTAGGCCAAAGGAGGCTTCTGAGCTTATGAAGACCATGGATCTTATAGATAAGCTGATAGCTAAAGTGTCTCTCTATAGATTACACTGTAACATGGATCCGTCTGCTGCTAAGCTTTCTTACGAGACCATGTCTGGTGATAAGTTAGAAGCTAAGAAGTCCATAAAGTCATATCTTGAGGAGACGGGCAGGATAACCTACGCCAATAAGGGCGTGAGTATGATGCCGCTACTTAAGGAGGGGCGAGACCTCTTTACCATAGAAAGGAAAGAGGGGCGCCTAAAAAAGTACGATGTAGTACTCTATATGAGACCTAACGGTCAGTATGTACTTCACAGAGTTGTGAAGGTAAGGAAGCACGATTATGTCATACTCGGGGATAATTGCGTATCAAAAGAGTATGGAATAACAGATGATATGATCCTCGGCGTGATGACATCATATAAGAGGAAGGGGAAGAATCATACGGTTGATGAGGCACTATATAAGGCATATAGCAGGCTTGTTGTAGCGCTATATCCGGTGAGAAGAGTTATAAGGAGGATAGGGTTGTAGAAGACGTTTCGCAAATTTAAACATTGTTTCGAATTGCGAAATGTGGTACTATTTATCGATAAAATTGGCGGCGCACACTCGTGACTTCAGTCGTGAGTTAGCCGCTTTTTTGAAGTTGTAGCTTGACTAATAAATGTACATATGGTATAATAAAAATATGGATAAATCAGCTTATTTTTCAATGCCTAATGATGTC
>DOVJ01000066.1 GCA_003520145.1 Eubacterium sp. | reverse complement strand
TTGCAAGCAGTAACTGTTGATGCAAGTAAACGGCTTGCGAAAAGATAGAAATCTTGACGTGTCCCAGTGATTATATTTTACTGCCTATCATATTTTACTGTAATATTCCGCTACTGCTCTCACCTCATCCGCCGCCTCTATAAAGCACTCAGCAACCTTCGGATCAAAGTGCGTACCAGCATCCTTCTGTATAATTTCCATAGCCACTTCAAAGCTAAAAGCCTTCTTATAGCACCTCTCTGATACCAACGCATCAAATACATCTGCTACAGCCATAATACGTGCCGAAAGCGGTATATCCTCACCCGCTAAGCCATGAGGGTAGCCCTTGCCGTTCCATTTTTCATGATGATACTCAGCAAGATTCTTAGCTTCGTGAAGGTACTGTGACCCAGGTACTGTCTGCATCGCCTGCTCTATGATGTCTCGCCCCGCAATCGTATGAGTCTTCATGATCTCGTATTCGTCATCATCAAGCTTTCCATTCTTGTTGAGAATCCTGTCAGGAATCTTGATCTTACCGATATCATGAAGCGGTGCCGAGTTCTCAACATCGTACATGAACTGCTCAGTCAGTTGTTCCTTATAATAGCCCTTCTCACGAAGCTTATTCATGATTATACGAGTATAAGCAGCAGTCTTCTTGACGTGCTCTCCAGTCGACTCATCCCTGCTCTCAACTATATCAGCCAGCACCATGATAAGCGCATTCTGCATCTTAGCAATCGTCTCGTTCTTCGTATTGAGGTCATTCGCATATCGAACATTATCCTCAGTTGTCTTAGAGAACGCTTGATACATACTCTCTATCTCGTCGCCTGTATGAATATCGAGGTGCTTGATCCTGTCCACGTTGTGCTCAAGAGCCTTCTCATCATCATATACAAATGCATTGGCGCTCATAGACATCGTGTTGATAGGGAAGATTATGTTATACTCGCTAACCCACAAACCAATAGCCACTATAAGCATGATAAATCCAAGGAAAATCGAAGCAAGCTTCGCCACAAAGCGAATTATAATACTGCGAACATGTTCCATAGATATATCTGCCGCTACATAACACTGACATACACCATTATCATCATACAGCGGCTTATATACAGTAATCAGATATCCGAAAGTATCATCAGTAACAATAGGGTCAATCTCCTTGCCGGCAAGCAAGTCGTCAATCAGATTCTCAAATGACTTATCGAATTCTATAACTTCTCCCGGTTCGCCGCCCTCTTCATCCTCAGTATCCAGATCGAATACTACATGGCAGCCGTCTTCCATGATTTTATATACATAAAGATACTCAACTTCGCTGTTCGCATTCCTGATATCATACAGAATCTTCTCGATTTCTCGATATTCCGGCAGCGCATCGCCCTCTTCCATGTATAACTCAACCTTGTTCGGATCTATGAAAGAAGCCGCAACCTTAGAAACCGCATCTGCCTTGCTAAAATGCTCGTTCATGGCGTACTGCTTATACAAAAGAGTACTTATAATCATAGCCGCAATTCCTATGGCAAATGTAGCGCCAAGAAGAAGCACTAATATCTTAGTCCGAAGGGACATCGTACGGTTTCTACGCTTCTTCGCAGCAAATATCTCTTCTCTAGTAAGTGGAGTCTGCCTCCACCCCTCAATCCTTAACCAGTTAAGCAGCCGCTCAGTAAACAGCGACATCGCCAGTGCAAGAATAAATACAGTTATCAGCTTATCAACAAAATCCCACACAATACTACTTGCAACATACGAAAAGAAACTTGCGACAGTCCATGAAGAATAATTAATAAGCCAAGAAAAGAAGTATCCGACACCTCCACCGATCACTGTCAGGAGAACAGCCAAGAGAAGAAATCCTCTCTTCTTCTTCAAAAAACCCTTATTGTAGACCCAGTATGATATAACAGCGATAGTAACATTGCTTATCGTATAATATATAGCTTCTGAATCATATGTACTCTTAAGAATATTCGTCGCCAGACCTACCACGATACCCGGAACATAGCCACACAAAACCGACGAAAGAACAGTTCCTATAACATCAAGGTATAAGTTCACAGGCACAAAGCCTGAGAGCACGCTACCAAGCATATTGATAGCGATACCTATAACAATAACCCAAAACATCCTGCCATAACGTTTTTTCTCATCCATAGGCCAAGTCTCCTATTCCCAAATCCTATAGATATTTTATAACATTTTGCCCGATTTAACAAGCGATATTATGCCACTACAACCCGCTACAACATCCTCATAAGTCTTCACGAAATTCCCGGTATACCAAGGATCCGCAACATCTCGTCCAGTAAACCTGATATCCTTAACATCCTCGCAATCCTCATCAACATCAGCAAAATCCATAAGCTTATATATCTTATCGAACCAATCCTGCCCTATAACCCGCTCACAATTGCGAATATTCATATCATCCATACACACGATATAATCATAAGCATCATAATCGCTTCTTTCTATCTGCCTCGCACGCCTTCTCCTGTGGGCAATCCCATGCTTATCAAGGATATCTCTAGTTCCCCAGTGAATATCGTTGCCTATCTCTTCGCGACTTGTAGCTGCGGAGGCGACCTCAACCACCCCCTCAAGCCCATTCTTCTTAATCATATCTTCCAACACATATTCTGCCATAGGCGAACGGCATATATTGCCGTGACAGACGAACATAACTCTAATCATACGTTTTTTCCTCTCTGATTTGCTCAGTATTGCCGTATTATATGCGGTATATTTTTTCTACTACCAATTTGGCAGCAAGGGGCGAAAACTATAAAACGCGGCAAGATTTTGCAAACTTCGGACGTCGTTAGCTATTTAGTTCTGCTTCACATTCCTTCTGCCAGTCCTCAAAAACATCCACTAAGTCGACATCACCATCTCCAGCGAAATCATCATAGTTGTATTTAGCATCGAATGCTTTTGTATTAACATTGTAGCTTAATCTGAATTCGATAGGACGTTTTCCATTATATTTATCGCAAATTTCAACGATATTGTCCATGTCTTCAAACCCACAATCAAAAAACTCATCTATCTGATCGTCATCAAACCAGTCGTTTAAAAGGCATATCTTCTTATCTTTAGCAAAGAATGCGTTAAAGAAACCCATTGATTCGTTTCGATAGATATAAATATACACCATATCGGCTTCTTTTTCGCCGTTTTCTAACAGTTCTAATGCAAGTGATACGATACTTGCCTGTGCATCGGTAAATGCCTCTTCAAATCCTTGTAACATATATAGCACTCCTTAAATACTTTTATTAATCAAATAAACAGATGTAAATTCACCAGGTGAGCCGCAGCAGCATCCTACAGTCCCAGACGCGTATAAACGTCAAGCGTAACATCTTTCAGACCGACCTATTTTTCACTAACTTCACCGTAAAACCACAAATCCGAAACACACGTATAATCCTCATCTCTGATTATCTCTTTAAAGCCAACCTCCTTTAAATCCGTGACGATATTTCTATCTCTCATAAGTGACTTAGAATCGGGAAGCTTTGACCACTCCTGATAACTGTCATGTCTACCCCAAAAAGACTCATAATACTCCTGATCATAAAATACGATAATCTGCGAGCTATATAAATTAGGGATATCTAACATACAAACAACCTTGCAGAACTCCAAGCTTTCAGGCTTCGCCTTAAGAATTTCCTCTGTTTTTCTTATCCATGCTTTACAAAACGCTGTTTTTATCTTCGAAGAAGTCTTTGGCATATCAATCCATACACTGCCTGAAACATGATAATGCTCGAAGCCACATTTATTCATCTCATCCACATACCGATAAGCCCTTATCGCATCGATATTCTTCAACAATCTCTTGAATTTTTGCCTTTGCCCTCTTGATTTTCCGTAATACATAAAACACACCTTTCTATATTTCTGCCTTTTTCTCATAATCACTTTGTCGATCAATACTGATATAATATGCATGAAGCAGGAACACAATCAGGATCGTGAAGTCTCACACGACTGAAG
>DOVJ01000138.1:827-4283 GCA_003520145.1 Eubacterium sp. | reverse complement strand
AGTATAGAAATCTTGACGTGTCCCAGTGATTGTTTCTTTGTGTTATCCTTACTCCGTTCTCAAAGCTACCACAGGGTCCTTCTTTGCGGCGCTTCTTGATGGAATAATGCCGGATATAAGTGTCAGGAGCATACTTATGAGTATGAGTATGAGCGCTGTCGGGATAGGAAGGATAGCGTTAAGGTTATTGATGTTGGTAAGCTTATGCATAACCATGTTGATAGGGATGCACAGAAGGTATGTTATGATGACACCGAGTGCACCAGATGTGAAACCTATGATTACGGTCTCAGCGTTGAACATGCTTGAGACGTTCTTCTTAGAGGCACCGATTGCACGAAGGATACCGATTTCCTTGGTTCTCTCCTGAACAGAGATGAGCGTTATGACGCCAATCATGATCGATGATACGATGAGCGATACTGCAACGAAAGAGATGAGTACGTACGTTATCGCGTTGATAATCGTTGTGATCGATGACATCATAAGACCGACATAGTCTGTGTAAGAGATCTTGCTAAGATCATCCTTGCCCTTATTATATCTTGCGATTTCATCTTCTATGATATCCTTATTGGCAAATGTAGAGGCATACAGGCTTATTGTGGCCGGTGTGTCAAGATCTACATAACCCATCTTAGAGAGATTATCCTTGTAAGTGCTTGACGAAAACTCAAGAACATTGTCATAAAGCCATGCGAACTGCTCTGTAGTATAGCTGTTCATATCATTGGCAAATGCTTTTAAGAGGTCTTCTCTTGGAATAGAAGCAAGTTCCTGCATAACATTTGCAGCATACTGCATCTTATACTGTTCTGCACATATCTGCGAGTATGCCATCTTAAGATTTTCATCGCCCATAGAATTGATGTATGAAGCTATAGTTTCTTCTGACATACCTGTCTGTGCGGCCATAGCCTGACTTAAGTCAGCTTTCATGTCATCTACGGTTTTGGTTGCAAGAATCTGTGCTACTGCTTCGGCAAGTGTTGCTTCGTCAGGAAGAGTCTTGATCTTAGTGTAGAGAAGAAGCTTGTTGTTGTCATCAAGCTTATCTGCATAATCCTTGAATTCAGTCATCTTGGTGTTGTCATCAAGAGTATCTGCGTTGGACTTGAAAGGAAGTCCGGTGAATATATCGATATTAGGGCGTTCAAGCTGTGCTTTGGATATATCTGAATCCTTAGAATGTTCTATGAGGTATTCGGTAAGCATGTATGTGTAGCCGATTCCGCCTGAATCTGATGAAGTGGAGAGTGCGCTCTTATCAGGTCTTACGATACCTGTTACCTTAAGGTCTATACCCTTATCGTAGATGTAATTAAGACCTGTCTGTGATTCGCGAAGATCTGTGTAAGTATCTGTTGTAGAATCGTATCTAAAGCACTCTGCGTTGATGACTGTTCTATATGTCTTATTGCATATCTCTTCATAAGTGAAGCGATGGTTCTTATACTCGATTATCTTCTTTTCGTAAGCGGCTTTAACGATATCCATAACTTCGGTCTTGGATGTAAGTCCGAGAGCGTAGAGTGTAAGATCGTTGAGCTCGTTATTCTCATCGACGAAGAGAACAACTTCGTTGTAAGCTGTTGGCCAGTGACCATAGACAAGCTGGTACTGCTTCTCTATAGCAGGATTGACGATCTTGCCGTTCTCACCTGGAAGAATCTCACGCCACAGTGAAGGAGTCTTCATGAGGTTTGAACTCATGATAGAAGAGTTTCCCATAGAAGACATAGCATTGAAATCAACACCGCTATATTCCATCATAATATCTGACATGAGCTTCTCTGTATCAGAGAATATGATGTTGCCGTCTGCATCCTTGGTATATATAAGGAAGTCGCTGTTATAGGTGTACTGAACTCCTGAGAGTGCACTAGATAGCTTACTGTCCTTATCCTTCTTTTCCTTCTCGATGAATTCTTTGAATGACTTTAAGTCGTTCTTCTTTTCTTCCATAGAATTAAGAGAGTTGAGCATGGTGTAGACCATAGCCTTCTGATATATGGCATCTTTTTCATGCTTTTCAACTGATTCAGCCTTGCCCATGAAAGTCTGAAGGAGTGTAGACATATCTAAGTGTGTTTCCTCAATCACAAGAGGATAGGAAGTAAGAGTATCTTCCTGAACGGTATTGATGTAGGCCGTCATACCGTGCGAAACAGCATATATGAGGGCTATACCGATGATACCGATAGAACCCGCGAAGCTTGTTAAGATAGTACGTCCCTTCTTGGTAAAGAGATTCTTAAGAGAGAGGCCAAATGATGTCCAAAGGGACATGGATGGCTTTTTCTTCTTACTGTTGGTATTCTTTTCAGCTGCGATTGTCTTCTCGCTTTTTTCTTCTTCCTCTGTAAGAGGCATCGAATCGGAGATTATGTTACCATCAAGCATCCTTACTATACGTGTTGAATACTTATCTGCAAGCTCAGGGTTATGAGTTACCATGATGACAAGTCTGTCCTTGGCTATTTCCTTGAGTATATCCATGACCTGAACAGAAGTTTCTGTATCGAGAGCTCCTGTAGGCTCATCGGCAAGGATGATATCGGGATTGTTGACTATGGCACGCGCAATGGCGACTCTTTGCATCTGACCGCCAGACATCTCACTTGGACGCTTTTTCAACTGATTGCCGAGTCCAACCTGTTCGAGGGCCGTGATAGCGCGCTGTCTTCTCTCAGTCTTAGATACACCTGAGAGAGTGAGGGCTAACTCAACATTTTGCAGAACAGTCTGATGAGGTATGAGATTGTAACTTTGGAACACAAAGCCTATGGAGTGGTTTCTGTATGAATCCCAGTCGCGATCCTTGTATTCCTTAGTAGAGCGCTCGTTGATCAGAAGGTCGCCGTCAGAGTATTTGTCGAGACCGCCGATTATGTTGAGCATGGTGGTCTTACCGCATCCGGAAGGACCGAGAATAGATACGAATTCGCTGTTTCGAAACTTAAGAGATATCCCCTTGAGGGCGAGGACGTTCTCTCCGCCAGCTGGATAATTCTTGGTTATGTTTTTTAATTCCAGCATATAATTCCCCTTTCTTTTTACTAAAAACTGCGATTTATTATACACCATAGCAGCTATAGTTGTCAATTACATTGCATAATTCTGAGTTTTATGGTAGTATATAAGCTATAAATGTAGTGAAGGTTTGTATGGAATCAGAAAAGTTATTTGATAACAAAGCTTTAAAGAGGCTTATCATACCGCTTATGTTTGAACAACTGCTCGCTATACTTGTTGGCTTAGTTGACACTGTTATGGTTGCGAGGGCAGGTGAAGAAGCGGTTTCAGGTGTTGCGCTTGTAGATAATATAAACAGGCTCATAATCCAGGTTATGTCGGCACTTGCAACAGGTGGTGCTGTTATATGCAGTCAGTACATAGGAAAAGGTATAAAAAGAGAAGCGAAGAAGGCTGCAGCGCAGCTAGAACTTCTTATGG
>DOVJ01000138.1:0-713 GCA_003520145.1 Eubacterium sp. | reverse complement strand
TATTTGGCGATGTCGAACCAAGCGTTATGTCTAACGCTATACTGTATCTTAAGGTTACGAGTCTGTCTTATCCTTTCCTTGGACTGTATAATGTCGGTGCGGCTATATTCAGATCTAATGGTAATTCGAAGATCAGTCTTAATATAAGTATCATCATGAACGTGATCAACATAATAGGCAATGCGATATTTGTTATAGGCTTACATAAGAGTGTATTCGGTGTTGCGCTTGCTACAGATATCTCAAGAGTTGCAGCTGGTCTTATTATGACTGTATGTGTTGTAAGCTCTAAGAATCCGATAAGACTAGATGAGCTTAAGATGCTTTTGCCGGATATGGCTTATATCAGAAAGATTCTCTTCATAGGCATTCCGTCAGGTATAGAGAATGGTCTGTTTCAGGTGGGTAAGATCATGGTAGTAAGCATGGTGGCTTCTATGGGAACCACGGCAACTGCTGCCAATGCAGTCGGTTTTACTATCATAGACTTTGCCAATATCCCGGGAAGTGCCATGGGACTTGCTCTCATAACTGTTGTCGGAAGGTGTATGGGCGCGAAAAGATCTGATGAAGCTGTTAGTTATACAAAGAAGATGATACGCTGGGCTTATTATGGCGATTGGATATGTAATACCATCCTGTTCTTTATATGTCCATATATAGCTTTGGCTTTTAATCTTACATCGGGTGGAAAGAAGATACTTATCACTGTT
>DOVJ01000151.1 GCA_003520145.1 Eubacterium sp. | reverse complement strand
CAGCTATTACTCTTATAACGCCGGTACAGAACATCATAGTGAACTTCGGAACAGGTATCGTTACAGCGGGGTCTATCCTTATAGCGCAGGCACTTGGGGCAAGAAAGGACAAGGAAGCGCGGGAGATGGCTGCTCATGTGCTGATATGTTCCATAACATTTGCCATGCTTTTTGCGGCAATAGGATTTTTGTTCACTCCGGGGATTGTTGCGTGGATGGGTGCGTCGGGCACGGTTGCATCGTACGCAACCACATATATGCGCATAATCGTGCTTGACATGCCATTTCTCTTTATGATCAATGTCTTCACGAGCGTGAACCAGTCGCAGGGCAATTCGTGGACGCCGATGCTGCTTAATCTGAGTGGTGTCATACTCAACATGATACTTGACCCGCTTCTTATGATGGTATTTGACCTCGGGATATTCGGCGCGGGCATGGCTACGCTGTGCGCGAAGATTCCGTGTGCTGTGATCGCAGGCGTGTCGCTCTTTAACCAGCATAATCCGATATTTGTCACCTTCAGGGGATTTCACTTTAAGAAGGATATGCTTAAGAGTATCGTTCGTATCGGACTTCCGACCGCTATAGGCGGCAGTACTATGCAGTTTGGCTTTCTTCTTATGAGTAAAAATGTTACGAAGTACGGCACTGTCGCGCTGGCATCTTATGGTATCGGCAATAAGATCAACGGCCTCATATCCTTGCCGTCTAACGCTATGGGATCTGCTACGGCAACCATAGTTGGGTTGAACATCGGAGCCGGCAATTATGAGAGAGCACAGAAGGCTTATAAGCTTGCGCGTAATATGATCGTAACATTTCTTTTTGTGGGTGGGCTTATTCTGTCATCTGATCCGGTGAGCACCTATCTTGCTTCTATATTCTCTGACAGCGAGGATGTCATAAAGAATGCCTCTGATTACCTGTCTATAATGGCGCTTTTTTGCTTTACGAATGGCGTGCATAACACGACGAACGGGCTTTTCCAGGGCTCTGGTCATACTATGATAACGATGGGAGTGGAAGCTGCGCGTATATGGGTATTCCGTTTTGCTACGCTTTTTGTGTGCGAGAGAGTGCTTCATATGGGCCTTGCGAGCGTGTGGTATTCAGTAGTTGTTAGTAATGCGCTTGCGCCGATGGTTTTGTATATCTTGTATCGTATGGGGATATGGAAGAAGAAAGTATAGGTTTTGTATGTTAAATCTTTACCATAACTTCCTTTTATGGTAGAATGGAGATGAGAAGGTTATTCTGTAATTATCATATTGGAGGTTATGCGTATGGAGAAGGCCAAAAAAGAGTCTGGGCGGAAGGTCTGGATCAGTATGCGAACTACGCTTATCGTGTTCTCAGTTATTCCGCTTATTGTGTCGTCATTTATTATCGTGTTTTTTGCGATAAGAAGATCTGTGAATATTATTAAGGATTATACGAATTCTTCGATGCTTCAGGTAGTGTCGGGGGTCGGAGATGCATTTGACACGGTGATCAATAAGAACGAGGATATGCTGTGGGGCTTTTCAAAAACTACAGTTTTTAAGGATGCTCTTAAGGATCCGGATGATAAGACGAAGATAGATGCTGCACAGCAGTATAGTGAAAAGTTCTATAACGAGCTTGATGGCTGGGAAGGTTTTTATCTTGCTGACTGGAATTCGAAGATACTTGCTCATCCAATAAAGGATAGTGTGGGTACGGTCTTGCGTGAAGGCGAGAGGCTTGAGCAGCTTCGCAGCGGTATGCTTAATGGTAATCGTGGACTATATAACGCGGGTATCATAAACAGCCCTGTGACCAATGCTGTATGTATATCTATGTGTACATATATAGAGGATAATGGTAAGCCTATAGGATATGCCGGTGCTGCTTTTTATGTGGAGGATGTTGCCGATGCGATATCGGATGTGTCTTCTCTTGGTTTTGATAGTGCATATGTATACTTTGTGAGTCCTGATGGTATTATGCTGCATCACCCTGATAAGGATAAGGTTGGTAAGCCGGTTGAGAATTCGGCTATCAAGAAGGTGATTGCTAATCTTAAGGATAGTAAAGAAGGGGACAGTGGCATAATTGAATACAAGTATAATGGCAAGAAGAAGTACGGGGCTTATTATGTAGGCGAAGATAAGAGCTATATAGCTGTTCTTGCTGCTGAGGAAAAGGACGTTATGAAGTGTGTATCCGATATAAGACGTCCAGTTATCATCACAGGTCTTCTGTGTATCGTATTGTTTACTGTTATTGCTTTTATAATCGAGCGCGCTGTAACAAGACCGCTTGCAGATGTATCGAAGGCACTTGACGAATTCAGTAAGGGCAATGTTGATGTTGAGTGTAAGACTAATTCACACATCAGAGAGACTGTCAATATAATCGAAGCACTTGAGTCATTTAAGGTGGCACTTAGCAGCGCGCTTGGCTCTGTTAAGATAGCGGCTGATAATCTTGACAAATCCATATCAGGTGTTGATACTATGACACTTAACAATGCGTCTGCGGTTGAACAGATTAGTTCCGCTATTCAGGATATGGCGGAGACTTCTATGGAAGTATCTGATAAAGCTCAGATCATGACAGGAAAGACCTGCGATCTTGATACGAAAGTAGAAGCACTTAATACCAATGTTGAGAAGCTCTTTAAGGCTTCACAGATTATCAAGAGTGTCAATGCCGAAGCAACAGCGTGCATGAAGCAGGTGTATGATGGTTCCAACGAATCTGTTGAAGCTATTCACGAGATAAGCAGTAAGATAGGCGAGACCAACACCGCTATAGAGCAGATTGGTGAAGCAATTCAGGCGATAGAGAATATAGCATCACAGACCAATCTTCTTTCTCTTAATGCCTCCATAGAGGCTGCGAGAGCAGGAGAGGCAGGACGTGGCTTTGCGGTTGTTGCAGGAGAGATAAGAACACTTGCGGATTCATCTGCTGAATCTGCTAACGATATCAGGAATATCATAGAGAATATAATCGCACTTTCCAAAGAGACCGTGGAAATCGCTGATAGAGTTAACAGAGTCATCAACAAGGAACGTCTCGATATCAAGAATGCACAGAACAAGTTCAACGTTCTGTCTGAGTCTGTAGAGGATTCTATACATGGTATAGATACTATAAGAGGAATGGCGGAGAGTCTCGATGTTATCAAGACAGAACTTGCTGGTGTATCTTCTGATTTTGGAGCTATATCCGAGGCGCTTGGCGCGTCAGCGCAGGAAGTAGCTGCTTCATGTACGGCAGTTACACAGGCAACCGGCGATACAAGAAAGTCTGCTGGTGAGATGAAGAAGGTCAATGCTAACATGAGCGAGGCAATATCGTTCTTTAAGATTTAAAAGATCTGTTTATCATTGTTATGTTGTTAGCCAATATAAAAAAGCTGTAAAAACTATCGCGGGGACGATTCGCAAGATTTCGTCATCTTTTTGCAAGCTCGCGCAAGTGCGGGCGAACAATAATA